>JAJAZO010000274.1 GCA_026785745.1 Chitinophagaceae bacterium
CCTTTTACCAGAATAGCTTCTTCCTTGAAATGAGAAAACCGGAATTGATGAATGAATTCTTCTGTAGATGTGTATAGCTCAACTAATATTTTTTCTCCAGTTCCTGCTAATAAATGCAAGAGGTTTGCTGAGATCTTTTCTCCAATACCAATTACCCTGCTGACTTTATGCTTTATAAGGCTTTCGAGAATTTGGTTATATAAAATATCAGCCGGTAATGAACTTTGTAAAAAATCAGAAAGTATTGCTGTTTTCTTATCCCCAGTACTTTGCTGATCAAGAAAGTTGAGTGCTATTTCCAGCGAACTCAGGTCGGCACTATAACTGTCATTAATAATAGAACAATGATTGATCCCTTTCTTTAACTCCAGCCGCATATTTACCGGGTGAAGTTTGTTCATCCGTTCCATAACGATTGCAGGATCCATTTTCCATAGCAGTAAAACACAACAGCAGGTAATCGCATTTTCAATTGACGCTTCATCCGTAAAGGGGATACTAACTCTATATTCTAATGATTCCCGGGAGATAGTAATGGCTGTATCTTGTTTATTTTTTTTGATATCCTGTACAATAAAATAGCATTGATTACCGGTTCCCCAGCTCAATACGTTCAGGTCTTCGCCCAGCAAATCAATTACATCTGCCCGGCCTTCAAAATCAGTTTGTTTTCCAATCAATGCTTTGCAGTTTCTGAACAGCGTAAGTTTTTCCCTGAACTTATGTTCTTTATCATTAAATCCTTCGCTGTGGGCTTCTCCTATATTGCAGAGAATACCAATCGTTGGTTGAATGATCTTTTCCAGGCGCAACATTTCTCCCTGCTCGGATATACCTGCTTCAAAAATAGCCAGAGTATGTTGCGCATTCATTTGCCACACACTCAGCGGTACTCCTATTTGTGAGTTGTAACTTTTCGGACTTCTTACAATATTATAATCTTCATGCAGTAGTTGGTACAACCATTCCTTTACAATTGTTTTGCCATTGCTGCCGGTAATGCCAATTACGGGGATGCTGAATTGCTGCCGGTGATGTGCTGCCAATTGTTGTAAGGCAATAACTGTATCATTTACCGATAGAAAATTGGCATCCGGATATTCTCCGGTTTCTATTTCCCGGCTGATGATAAAATTTCGTATTCCTCTTTTATATAGCTCAGGAATAAACTGGTGGCCATCTCTTCGAACGCCTTCTATTGCAAAAAATAAAGAAGAGGCAGGAGAATAAGCTTTCCGACTGTCTAATAAAAGATGTTCTATAACTGTATCATCCGCTACTGATACTTCAGCATTGATGATACGGGCAATATGACTGATATAATAGCTCAACTAAAGACTGTATTACTGGCTTTCGTCTGTTACATCTT
The DNA here is from genome assembly GCA_026785745.1 of Chitinophagaceae bacterium. Lineage (GTDB taxonomy): Bacteria > Bacteroidota > Bacteroidia > Chitinophagales > Chitinophagaceae > JJ008. The sequence goes on from JAJAZO010000274.1 coordinate 1,370, forward strand.
CTGGAACACCTTTTCTTTTAATGAACATGGAATAAAATATGGAACCTGCAATACAAATAAGAATGGCACCGAGGGAAATAAATACCTGTGTTTGTTTATCCACCCACTGATTGATCCAATGCTCTCCGAGCATTTTAATACCAATAAAAACGAGCACTATGGCGATTCCCTGCTGCAGATAATCAAATTTGCTAACCGCACCACGTAGTAAAAAGAAAAGTGATCGCAGACCCAATACTGCAAAGACATTAGATGTATAAATAACCAATTTGGCAGTCGACTCGTAGCCGGGTGTTTTTGTATCTACAATACCCATCACTGCCGGAATAGAATCTAATGCAAAAACAAGATCAATGGCAGCCAGCATAATTACTACTACAAAAAGGCTGGTATAAAACTTTTTTCCGTCTATTACTACTGAATATTTTCCATCGCCATCATGGGGTACCAATGGCAGTATCCTTTTCAACCATTTATAAATTTTGCTTTCTTCGGGATTAAACTCTTCATTATTACTGGCGGTAAACATTTTGTATCCAGTATAAACCAGGAATACCCCGAATATATAAAGCACCCAATGAAATTTTTCCACCAAAGCTACTCCTACAGTTATAAAAATAATTCTGAAAATGATGGCCATTAAAATGCCCGCAAGCAATACCCGGCCATAGTTTTTTTCTTTTACCGAAAAAGCAGAAAATATAAGAATGAAAACAAAAATATTATCAATGCTAAGGCTCCACTCCATCAGGTAGGCACTCAGGTATTCCAATGCGGGTTTCTGCCCGTTTTCTATCCACATAAAAACGCAAAAAGCAAGAGCCAGTCCCACCCAGAAAAACGTTTGGTATAACGCCTGGCGAATAGTGACTTTTTTATTCTTTTTGCTGAGCAGGCCCAAATCCACAACAAGGGAAGCCACTAATACAATTCCAAAAACGAGATAGGTTATTTGTTCTCTTGTCATCTGGGAAGATTATAATGTATGCAAAGATAAGTGGAAGACACAAGGCATTGAATGCAAAGCCGCAAATCACTTATGCCGCATATTTTCTTTTTCTTACTTGCTGATAAACCCATCCAAACAGTAATACCAGTAAAACCGGCAACCCGATATTGATAAACTGCCAGGTTGTTTTTTGTTCTTCCACTTTTTGTGTGTTCAACAGCCGCAACACAATGTCTTTATTTCTTGTTTCAATAATGCCTGGTTTATTGACAAGGTACTCCATACAATTCAATAAAAAATCCCGGTTGGCAAACTGGTATTCGTATTGAGAGCCAACGGTGTAAAAATTTAATCCCATTGGCAGTGGCCCTTCTTTTGGAGAAAGATCGTTTAGTAATATATCACCATCTCCCACTACAATCATTTTATTGTCCTGCCTGTTCC
>JAJAZO010000275.1 GCA_026785745.1 Chitinophagaceae bacterium
CAATTAACTCCGAATCTCTGTATTGAAAAAATCAGTTTTACAGCCTCTTTATCAATTCAATAAACTCATCAAACAAATATCTTGAATCATGCGGCCCAGGTGTAGCTTCCGGATGATACTGGACAGAGAAGGCTGGTTTACCTTTTACCCTGATGCCTTCAATTGACTGGTCATTCAGGTTCAGGTGAGTAATTTCAATATGACTTGCTTTCTTCACCGCTTCAGGGTCCACACCAAAGCCGTGGTTCTGCGTAGTAATTTCTGAACGACCTGATATAATATTCTTCACCGGGTGGTTTAATCCACGGTGCCCATGGTGCATTTTAAAAGTAGGAATATCATTTGCCAATGCGAGTAGCTGGTGACCCAAACAAATACCAAATACCGGTTTTTCTTCTTTCAATATTTGTTTCAATGTAGTAATAGCATAATCCTTCGGCGCCGGGTCGCCGGGACCGTTGCTAATAAAATAACCATGCGGCTGAAATTTTTTCACTTCCTCTAATCCTGTCTTTGCCGGAAATACTTTTACATAAGCCCCTCTTTCCACCATGCAGTTCAATATATTTCTCTTCACTCCATAATCCATTACTGCAATGCGGATAGCTGCATTCTTATCCCCCATTTCGTAAGCTTCTTTGGTACTTACTTTAGAAGCTAATTCCAGCCCATCCATATTCGGCGTTTCGGCCAGTTTCTTTTTCAGTATTTCTATATCGGTTGTTTCCGAAGAGATAATACAGTTCATTGCACCCTTGGTACGAACATGTGCCACCAATGCCCTGGTGTCCACTCCTTCTATGGAAACAATCTTATTCGCTTTCAAATAATCATTCATGGAGCCACTGGCCATCTTTCTTGAATACTGGTCTTCGAGGTTGCGGCCAATCAATCCGTTTATTTTCACACTGTCACTCTCCACGTCGGCTTCTTTTACTCCGTAGTTACCGATATGGGCACTGTTCATTATCAGTATCTGCCCAAAATAACTTGGGTCGGTAAACACTTCCTGGTACCCTGTCATGCCAGTATTAAAACAGATTTCTCCGGTAGTGGTACCGATAGCACCAAAGGCTTTTCCATGAGCAACAGTACCATCAGCTAATAATAAAACGGCGGGAATTGATTTGTCGGGCATTTTTCTTTTTTAACCCCCTTCCGCCGGTTGGCGGAGCAGGGGTGGGTTAAAAACAAATTGGGCAAATGTAACAACTAACAGGTGATTTGAAAGAAGGAATTATTCAGCAGTTATTCACAAACATTAGCTTGGTAACACTTTTCTGTGCAGGGGTTTCTCCAATCAGGCTATTACTTCTTTCTAAAAACCATATAGGCTTCCTTACTATAGAAAATATTGATCTTTAAAAGACTGTCGGATAGTTCAATGATAGAAAAATTATCATCTGGCCTGCCTGTGTTTTTTAATAGTAAAGATTTTTTATCCGCCGGTAATTCATAGGGTTGCTGCGCAAGAAAATCTTCAGGATTTTTTGCAGTGGTGTTGGTTACTTTAAAAATATTTTTATTGGTAAAAGAAAAGGTGAGGCCTTTTTGTTGCTGGTGCAGGCTATTAATCAGCGAGTCTCCAAGGTTGATGGGTTCTCCGCTATAAGTTTCCATTCTTTCATACTCCCATTTTCCCACAATAGGGTTTTCTTTTTCCTTTTGTTTACACGAAACAAGAATGAACAGGAGCCAGATAAGATATTTCATTTTTATTGTTAAGGTAACACATAATAAGAGTACTACCTCCCGACCTCCTCAGCAAAAAACATTTCCTTTTAAGCCAGGGTTTCACTTAACGAACCGGCTTTTGTGTACTTCCGTTGCGTGGATACAAGCGGCGGGGCATTGTTTATTTTATGGACACTGACCAAAGCAAAAAAAAGCCAATCAGGTGTATTAAAGCTATCTTCACCCATTGCAACCGATCTTTAATACTCTTATCAATGGTTTTATTGATACTAAAATTGGCATAGTCGAAAACTTCGTCAGCAAGCAGCTTGCGGTACGCTTAACGGAAAATCTCAACCGTCTTTTTACTAACAAACAACTTCAATCCGCTGGTACCGGCAACAATGTTCTTGTGCCGCATAACAAACTGTTCAGAAGTGATATTATTTACTGGCTGGACCGTAAACATGATGATCCGTATGAAAATAATTTCTTTGATCTTATTGATGAATTTGTGAGTTATTTAAACAGCAGTTGTTATACCGCTATCACGGGTTATGAATTTCATTATGCTCTATATGAAAAAGGAAGTTTCTACAAAAAACATATTGATCAGTTTCGCAATAATGACAGCCGGCAATTTTCAATGATCATTTACCTGAACGAGGACTGGCAGCCCGCAGATGGTGGCGAATTATGTATCCATCATGCGGATAGCCTTCAAAAAATATCTCCTGTCACCGGCAAAACTGTTTTCTTTAAAAGCAGTGAACTGGCCCACGAAGTACTGGTGACTAATAAACCAAGACTCAGTATTGTTGGGTGGTTGAAGATAAATTGAGATACTTGTCTCCAGGTCTTAACTAACTTCCCCTCTTGTTTCCCTGATGATGTGTTTTGCCGGAAGAAAACCATTCGTATATTTAATTCATATTATCAATACGATATGGCAAACACCTACACACAGCTTCATATCCAATTTGTTTTTGCGGTAAAATACCGGGCAGCTCTTATTTCAAAAGAATGGAAAGATG
>JAJAZO010000276.1 GCA_026785745.1 Chitinophagaceae bacterium
GCTCTCAGCCTATTGTTTTATCTTTTGCCGACAACCAACCAATATGCAATCAACATCAAACCCATTCAAAAACCCTGTTACCGCTATAATATAAACGGGGCTTGTTTTATATGGGATTTTTTCCTGGCCGGTAACAAATTTAGAAATAGTCCCATTGAGCCTGGCACCAACGGGGCTTTCGTAATTTCAAAAGCTTTTATATAGCCATACAAATATTAATGGTTTGTATCGGCTTGCCCTTTTCTCTGCTGGCAAATAAGCATTACCTTTATAAAAAAAAATAATTCCTATGTCATTGCTCAATCAAAACAATAAGAAATGCAAAAAGAAAGACGCTAAAAAAAACAGTGTAGGTAATGCTACGGGCGGATCTAAGTTTATACAGAAATCCGGTAAAGCATCGGGAGGATTTGTAAGCAAACAAGCCAATACAGGTTCGCAACGGGGAAGCTAAAAGCGAACTGGGTTTACTGCGGCTTTGAACTTGTTGGAGCTTTACCACCTTCAGGCACAAATAGCAATGCTGCAGAATTCATACAATATCTTTTCCCGGTTGGGTCTGGACCATCATCAAACACATGGCCCAGGTGTGAACCGCTTTTGCTATCCACTACGGCCCAGCGAACAGACCCAAAACTTTGATCTTTTAATAGTTTTACGGCATCGGATGTAATCGGGGCATAAAAACTTGGCCAACCTGTTCCTGAATTAAATTTTGTTTCCGAAATAAATAATGGCTGTAGTGAAGCCGCAGAATAATAGGTTCCTTTTTCGTAGAAATGATCGTATTTCCCAGTACCAGCTCTTTCGGTTCCTTCCTGCCGAAAAATGTAATATTGATCAGTTGTCAGCATTGACTTCCATTCTGCTTCGGTCAGCCTTATCGGGTACACAGTTTTACTATTGGCCACTGGCGGGTTTGGATATTTATCCTTTTTTGTTGTTTGTGCCGTACCACAACTTGCTGTTAACAACGTTATAGCTGTTAATAAGATAAAATACTGGGTTCGCATAAAAAAAGTTTTATAGTTGTATAAACGAAATATCTGTTTACGGGGTTTTCTAAAAAGTAAAATTATTGGCCAAATTATATTCCTCTTGTCGTTTAAATGACAGGAATAAAAAAAGCGATGAAATTAACATTCTACAACACCAAATCAACGTTTCAAAAATTTACCTTTTAGCAATTTGTCCATCACCTCATCTTTTTGATTGCGGCTGATAGGGATATGCTGCTGACCGATAAGTATATCATTTCCTTCAATCGTATCAATCTTTGAAGCAGCCACGATATATGACTTGTGTACTTTGAGAAACTTATCAGCCGGCAAATAATCTTCTACTGATTTAAAAGTAAGGTAGGTCATATACTTCTTTGCCGGCGTATGAATGGTTACATAATTCTGTAGCGCTTCTACATACAACACTTCATCAAATAATATTTTGACCAGTTTATTATCGGCTTTAATAAAAAAATATTCTGTAGCGTCTGCTTCTTTACTATTTGTGTTCCTTACTTCATAATACTCTTTTGCTTTTAGTACGGCTTTAAAAAAACGGTCAAAAGAAACAGGCTTTACGAGATAGTCAAGAGCATTTACTTCAAACCCTTCCAGTGCATATTGCGGATAAGCAGTCGTAAAGATTACAGGTGGCGGATTCTGCAATGTTTTAAAAAATTCAAGCCCGGTTATTTTCGGCATCTGAATATCGAGAAAAAATAATTGTACTTCGCCCCTGCAAATCATCCCGGCAGCTTTCAACGGATTATCAAATTCACCAACAAGATTCAAAAAATCCACATCGGCAATATACTCCTTCAGGCCTTTTCTTGCCAGCGGCTCATCATCAATAATAATGCAGTTGATATTCATGATAATTGGAGGTTTAATTGTATTGAAAATGTTTCTTCTGCCTTATCAATTTTTAGTTCCTGTTTTCCAGGATATAAAAGTTCCAACCGTCTTTTTACATTATTCAGGCCGATGCCGCCATGCTGTTCTGTTGCTCGCTGCTCTTCCCTTGAATTAGTAACAGAAAAAATGAAACTGTTTTTCACCAGGAACATATCCACTTTTACAAAATTTGGTTTATCATTAAAATGAGAAATATGCTTGAAAGCATTTTCTACAAATGGCACCAGCAATAACGGCTCAATAGAAAACCCTTTAACATCCGGTGTACAGTTAAACTGAACAGTATATTTTTCATCCTTTCTCAACTGCTGCAAGTCCATATAATCCTTCAGGTAATGTATTTCCTTTTCAATGGGTATCTTATCATCCTTTACCTCATACAACTGGTAACGGAGCATTTCAGAGAATTTATGCAAAGCCCCTCTTGCTTCCTGGTTGTCTTTATGTATCAGAAAATAAACCGAATTCAATGAATTGAAAACAAAGTGAGGATTGATCTGCGATTTCAGAAAATTCAGCTCAGCTTCGGCTTTTTCTTTGGCCGTCTCTATCATCCTTTGCTGTAGTTTACCATAATCAAGCATTAGCTTTACTGCAGCACCGGCAATAACAAGAAAAAAATGCGGGATAATATTATCATACAAACTTTTTTTCAGATTTGCCGACCAATTGATAAGTGCCGGACTATTAATCACCCTGCCGAGTATATTCATTTTGATTATACTGCTGCAAAATATCATGGCAATAAAAATAATAGCAAACCATACGTAGTATTTTTTGTAAAGCAACCGGGGAATTAATACATAGTTGGTAATATAAATCATCAACGCCAGCTCTGCCACTTTTATAAAAGTTACTATAAAAGCTTTCCGTTGCGTTGAATAATCATCCATCCGCAGAAAGTACCATACTCCGAACACCAGCATCCAGAAGAATACATGATGTAACTTGTATTTTAACAGTCCGCTGTTTTGCATAATTCAAAATAAAAGTACAAATAACCATTGGCAAAAGACATTACACCATTGGCTGTCTTTTCCTGATGACTTGCTGGTTTGCCTTTCGTCAAGCTACATTCACCCCATGTGTAAATTATTTCGGCATCACCTGAATACAAACGCATCTTTGGTGAAAGATTCTGCCATGAAATCTCCATATTTTTTCTCAATAGCCCTGCTTATTTCTTTTTGCAGTTGTTCCCAGAACAATTCGCCATCACAGGTAAATAACAAGCCCTCAGCCAATGAAATAAAAGTGGGTGGAAGATGCGAAGGCTGTGAGGCTGTATATGAAAGCCCGGTTTCCTTTGACCTGTTAAACGAAGTGGACACCCTGCCTGATTTTAATGAGCCGGGGCCTAAAATTGAAATCAGCGGTACTATTTATCACCAAGGTGGAAAAACAGCGGCAAAAGATGTGGTGCTTTACATTTATCACACCGATCAAAAAGGTTTGTATTCCAAAAAGGGAATTGATTCCGATAGCTATCGGGAAGGTTGGGCAAAGCAACACGGCTATATTCGTGGCTGGGTGAAAACAGATATCAACGGTTTTTACAAATTTTATACGTTGGTACCGGCTTCCTATCCTAACAGTAATAATACCAAACATATTCATCCCACAATTAAGGAACCCGGTAAAAGTGCTTACTGGATAGATGAGTTTGTTTTTGATGATGATCCATTATTACCGGAAGAAGAAAGGACAAGAACAAAACCTGTTGGCGGTAGTGGAGTATTAAAAACAGTATCGAAAGATGGAATGCTAAAAACGAACCGGGATATAATATTAGGGCTAAATGTGGCAGACTATCCTGCAGGGAAATGAAACTACAGCTATTTGATAGCAAGGTCACCCTTTACTTTGTAGTAACTTATTGTTCTTTCTACATAATTGGCGATTAAACCATTTACTTTAATCAGCCATACTTCTTTTTCCTTATCAAATAACACTTCTACAAAGCCACTCGAAACATTGACATAAGAAACCTGGTCACCGGCATGGAAAGAGTATTTGGCTCCTATCTCACTTTTTCCATTAGGAGTTGTTGAAATCTTATATTTTGTGCTTTTTAGTTTTTTTATCCCGAAGAATAGTGTAAACATCTGTTCTCTTTGCTCCACTACCACCGTCAAATCACCTTTTACACGATACACTTTAAGGGTGGCGGGTCTTGCTTCAATAAAAAAATTGTTGTTGGTAACTGTATCTAAAATAAAAATAGGGCAACGCTTTAATAAAGTATCCCTTTCCTCCTGCGCATAGGCAGACACGGTGAACACCATAAATAAGGATAAGATAAAGCTTCGCATTGAGGTATATTAAAGCAAAAAATACGAATAATTTACTAACTATTCCCAGTTAAAATATTCTTACTGTTTTCCATGTCTTTCACCAAACAGCAAACTTCCAATTCTTACCATAGTACTCCCCTCTTCTACGGCTATTGTGTAATCGCTGCTCATACCTATAGAGAGAGCTTCGGGTTTTGAGTTACGAGTTATGAGTTCGGCTTGGTGATTGAAAATTGCCTTAAGTTTTTTAAACTCTTCCCTGACCTGATTCATATTTTCAGTAAAACTTGCCATTCCCATCAAACCACAAACCCTGATATTTGCCATTTTCAAATTATCCAATTGAGTAATAATCAAATTAAGCTCTTCCTCATCCAGGCCAAACTTCGTTTCTTCCTGTGCAATATGAACCTGTAGTAAACAATCAATCACCCGGTTATTCTTCTCTCCTTCCTTATTAATCTCTTTCAGGAGTTTTAGACTGTCCACTCCATGAATCAGTTGCACAAAAGGGGCTATTAACTTTACTTTATTAGTTTGCAGGTGACCGATAAAGTGCCAGTAGATACCTTTTGGGAGTTGGGCAGCCTTATTTACGAGTTCCTGAACATAATTTTCGCCGAAATCCCGTTGACCCAGGTTGTATAATTCAAGAATATCCTCAACCGGTTTGGTTTTGGAAACAGCAACAAGGGTTACATGTTTAGAATCAAGTTCTGCCTTTATTTGCTGAAATGTTTCTTTATTGACACTCATAATTTTCTATCACTAAGTTCACAAAGGTATTTCACAAAGTACACAAAGAAAAAGCCATCGCTGCTTACAACGATGGCTTCAGCTTTTATTGAACTATTTTTATTTCAATATTGAACGGCTGATTACAATCCGCTGCACTTCGCTGGTGCCTTCATATATCTGGGTAATCTTGGCATCTCTCATCAATCTTTCTACATGATATTCTTTTACAAAACCATAACCGCCATGTATCTGCACGGCCTCCACGGTGGTCCACATGGCTGTTTCAGAAGAAAATACCTTGGCCATAGAAGAGCTTAATGTATAATCAATCTTATTATCTTTTTCCCAGGCTGCTTTAAGGCAAAGTAGTCTTGCTGCTTCAATTTTTGTCGCCATATCTGCCAGTTTAAAAGCAATGATCTGGTGATTCATTATCTCTGTACCGAAGGCTTTTCTTGTTTTGGAATATTCCC
>JAJAZO010000277.1 GCA_026785745.1 Chitinophagaceae bacterium
CCCATTCCCATATACATAAGCCAAGCTTCTCAGAGAATGTACAAGATGCTTTTTTTATTATGGTGGGTGTTGTTATTGCCAGTTTCGCATTAAAAAACTTTTTAGTGCCTAATCATTTTTTTGATGGGGGAGTTACTGGTATATCGTTGCTTACACATGAGGTTTATCAATTTAACCTTGGCATTATCATCGTATTATTTAACCTGCCATTAGTTATTATCAGTTATTTTTCGGTTGGCAAAAGCTTCGCCATCAAAACTTTTATCAGTGTAATATTGCTGGGCGTTTGCCTGGTGCTGATTCCCAATTATGCTGTAACATCAGATAAATTGCTGATTGCCATTTTCGGCGGCGTTTTTTTAGGAATCGGAATTGGATTAGTAATGAGAGCCGGTGCTGCACTGGATGGAATAGAAGTACTTGCCTTATATACATTAAAGAAAACTTCCTTTACTATTACAGAGATAATACTGGGGATTAATATCCTTATCTTCTCTATTGCTGCTATCAAGGTTGGTGTGGAGAATGCCTTGTATTCAATACTCACTTATTTCGCCGCCACCCGCAGTATTGATTATGTAGTAGAAGGGTTGCAAGCTCATACAGGTGTTACCATCATCTCGGCAGAAAGTGAAACGATTAAATACGAGCTGGTGAATAAATTAGGACGGGGCATCACCGTGTATAAAGGCCAGCGGGGTTTCTTACCCGGAAATTTTGAAGTAAGTGCTGATTGTGATATTATATTCACTGTCATTAGCCGGCTTGAAATAAGAAAGCTTAAAAATCTTGTGTATGATGTGGACCCGAAGGCATTTGTTTTTGCCAGCACCATCAAAGAAGCATCCGGGGGCATACTCCAAAGACGACACAAGCATTAATTATTATCCGGTAGTACATGCTATCATTTAGTTAACATCTCTTCTGCACCGGTCCAGTTTTCAGGAACACCGTTTCTAAAATACTTTGATGCATTTTCCATAAAAAAGATAGCGGTGAGGTCATCCGGATCTGCTGCAATAATATGTTGAAACAACTGTATTGCATTTTCGAAACGCTGATTGAGATAGTAATTCATGGCCTCGCTAAAATGGGAGAGTGTTTTTATTTTCTTTTCGAGGTCTTCAGCAGGGTAGCCATTTATACATTCTACAATACTGAGGAGATTGTGTTTGCCTTTCAATTGCACTTTACCTAAATGTCTTATATGATAGGGGCTGTGGTCACTTACCTGGCGGAGTGTTTCACTACTTAATAGTAAAGGCGACCGGTAGTATTTGGTAAGGCTTTCAATCCGTGCGGCTGTGTTTACTGTATCAGAAATAGTAGCGGCATCCAACCGGTTTTCATCACCGGTAATTCCCATAATCAACGGGCCTGTGTGCATACCTATGCCGGCTCTTATTATTGGGAGTCCTTGTAATTGTCGTTCCACATTTAATTCATGCACGGCTTTTTGCATACCTACTGCTGCGTTCAATGCATCATCGGGGTGGCGGGGAAATATGGCCATGATAGAATCGCCGAGATACTGATTGATGAATCCATGATGTGAACGGATAACTGGCCCCAGCCTTTCATTAAAGGAAGACACAAACCGGAAATTTTCATCGGGTGTCATTTTTTCTGACAGCGAAGTGAAATCCCGTATATCAGTAAATAACACGGTTACTATCTTTTCTGCCTGGTCACCCAACTTTACATCGGTTAATGTTTCTTTCCCTAATAAACGGATAAACTCATTCGGTACAAACTTTTTGGTTACTTCATGAATACGAAGAATGGCTTCTTCTCTTTCCCGTACCTCCCGTATATTTTTTTCATAGAGCATGGCACTTTCAATAGCGGTTGCAGATTGCAATGCCAGTGTAACAAGCAACTTGAGATGGCCTGCAGAATATTGCTCCCCATCTTTACCGGCTAAAATAATAGCACCTAAAATCCGGTGCTTCACTTTCATGGCGGCATAGATAACTGATTGTACTTCGGCATCAATAATAGCTTTTTCTTTCAATACAGACAGATCACTCATAATTTCAGACTGACCACTCAATCCAATTTTGAGAAGAATACCGCTGTTGGTACCAAGACGTTCCTTATTAAAAAGTGGTTCTCCAGCAGCAGCAGGTATTGTTAATTGCCTGGTCTCTTCATCCCACAATACAATTACTCCGCTATGTGAAGGGATAGAATGCATGGCCTGCTCTAAGGTTAATTGGGCTATTACATCCGGGTCAATGGTCTCGGTTAATTTTTCTGAAAAATTATAGATAACGTTTAATTCCTGGTATAAACTCAATACTTCTGTTCCCAGCTTTTTTTTCTCGGCTTCTTTTTGCAGCATCAATGATAAGAGGCTGGCCATGATGGCAGCATTCTCATCTCCTTTTACATAACCTGAAATTTCACCATCCAATGTTACCGGGTAAGATGGCTGTTCATTGGTTAGTGCTGTTCCGAATAAAACAGTGTGCAGCGCATCTTCAACAAGGATGTCTGATTTTGTTACTGCTGTCCATTGCTGCAGCCAGGCAGTTGTTTCACTTCTTTTACCGAGTAATGATTTTAATGTAGGTTGCGCCATGCCAGTTTGAGGTGTTGGAATTTGATACGGATTATTAATTTAGCTGATAGTCTGTTTATAACAATTTTTTTTACCACATAGGAATACAGGTACATAGGTCTCACATAGATAGGCTATGAATGACTTTCTATTGTGTGCTATGTGTCTATGTGGTTTGTTTGTATTCATTTCTAAATAATTTGGTTGTTATAAACCGGCAGTCATTTTATTTTATTAAATGCTCTGAAATTACAAAAGATTATGAAATGCCCAACACTTCCCGTGCCTTATTCAGCAGCACTTCGGGGTCAAAAGGTTTAGTCATATATACATCGGCACCAACATCAAGACCTTTTTGCCGGTCTGTTTCCTGTCCTTTGGCCGTAAGTAATACGATAAACACATTATCCATTCCCAATTCTTTTTTTACCCGGCGGCAAACTTCCATGCCATTCATTTTAGGCATCATCACATCCAGAAATACCAGTTGCGGTTTTTCTTTTTGAATAATTTCCAACGCAATTTCTCCGTTCTCTGCCGTTAAAAATTCCACACCGTCATCTTCCAGTTCTTCCAGTGTTTGCCCGATCAGCATACGGATATGTGCTTCATCATCTACGATTAAGATTTTTTGTTCCATTGGTATTTTTTTAGTTAACTATTTTTTTAAAAGTTTTGAGCTTCGAGTTTCGAGTTACGAGTCATATCCCTTTAATAAGAAAGTTTTTCCTGCTTTCAACTCGCAGCTTACAACTCACAACTTTCTTCTCACTGATAAACAACAAATAAAACATTCTCCAATCCTTTTTCAAAACGCAATGTTTGTACAATATCATGTTTCCCACTCAGTGCAGAGTTAATGATAATGATGTCCGGCTGATTGGCGATTGCTTTTTCTACCAGTTCTTTTTCCAGTGACTCTGTTACTTCGTATCCTTTTGTGGTAAGTACATCCGTTAATGTTTTTACAGCACCGGAGTCTTCGTCCACTATCATTACTTTCTTTTTTGATTTACCTTGTTCCAGCAAACTACCAATCTCATTAAACAGGAGATTGGTATCAATTGGTTTTGTCAAATACCGGTCCACACCAATACGGAAACCTCTGGCTTTATCCTGTACCACAGATAATACAATGATAGGTATATCCATTGTTTGCGGATCATTTTTCAGTACTGCAGCTACATCAAACCCATTCATCTCCGGCATCATAATGTCGAGGATGATGAGGTCGGGACGATTGGCCCTTACTTTTTCCAATGCTTCTTTTCCATTGCTGGCTTCTTCAATATGATAGCCCGCATCTCCCAGTTCCTGATTTAATAAAGAACGGATAGAATCGTCATCATCCACAATCAGAATATTAGATGCCTGCCCGATGATATTTAATTGTGAATGGGCCACTTGTTCTTTTAATTGCTTTACAAGATCATCGAGGTGCAAAGGCCGGGCGGCAACAGTTGTTTTATTGATTGGCAGTGCGAATGAAAAGGTGCTGCCTTTACCAATTTCACTTTCCAGCCATATCCTTCCGCCATGATGTTCTACAATTTCTTTACAAATAGGTAAGCCTAATCCTGTTCCTTTTGGTTTATCGGTCAATGTATCACCACCCACCTGTTTGAATTGTTCGAACACAGCACCATAGTCTCCGGGAGCAATGCCAATACCAGTATCACTGATGCTGAC
>JAJAZO010000278.1 GCA_026785745.1 Chitinophagaceae bacterium
CTATCCCCTGTGAACCAATGTATATCCAGCTGCCGGCGGTCATCTGTCCGTACATCATCAGGCCTTTTTTTTCCAGTTCATCAAAATGTTTCCAGTTAGCCCAGTTTGGTACCAGTTGGCTGTTGCTGATGAGTACCCTCGGTGCATCTTTATGTGTTCTTAAAATGCCAACGGGTTTGCCGGATTGAATAAGGAGTGATTCATCATTCTCTAATATTTTGAGTGCTGCTATGATATTGTCGAGGGCTTCAAAATTTCTGGCAGCTTTGCCACGGCCACCATACACGATAAGGTCATCTGGACGTTCGGCTACTTCGGGGTCGAGGTTGTTGAGAAGCATTCTTAGTGCTGCTTCCTGTATCCAGCCTTTGCAATTAAGTGTTGTTCCCGTTGGGGTTTTATATTTTATGGGGTCGTAGCGGGTCGTAGCTGTTGTCATATATTATTTTTTTACCGCAGAGAACAAGAGTTCCCTGAGTTTGCGCAGAGAATCTCTGCGAATCCTCTGTTTCTCCTGTTCTCTGCGGTGAACCGCAAAAGTCGTTATTCTCTCTTAAAAGAAATATCTTCAAGCAAACTTTGTTGAATGAGTATTCATATTAATGCCCAACCCTTTGAAATAGCCCCTATAGTACTGATGCCCGGCGACCCGCTGCGGGCCAAATATATTGCTGATAACTTTTTGCAGAATGTAAAACAGGTAAGCGGCACCCGGAATATTTATTTTTTTACCGGCACTTATAAAGATAAACCAGTAACAGTGGGTGCCAGTGGTATGGGCTGCCCTTCTATCGGTATTTATTCTTATGAACTGTTCACTGAATACAATGTGGGTTGCATTATTCGTATCGGCACCTGCGGTGCTTATACTACCGGCCTTAAATTATTTGACCTGGTAAATGTAGAAAGGGCTTTTAGTGAATCAACCTATGCCCAATGTGCCTTTGGTTTTCCTGGTGACCATCTTTACCACGAAGGAAAAGCATATGCAGCTATTAATGCAACAGCAGCAGCATTGAAAATGGAATTGAAAAAAGGTGCGGTTCATTCGAGTGATGTTTTTTATCGCTCTACTACCGGAACACCGGAGTTTGCACATAAAAATGATTGTATGGCGGTAGAGATGGAAGCATTTGCATTATTTGCGAATGCAAAGCAATTAAAGAAATCGGCGGCTACTTTATTGACAGTGTCGGATATTATTCCTACTCATGAGCAGATATCGGCTGATGAAAGAGAGAAGGCGTTGTTGCCGATGATGAGGTTGGCGTTGGAGACGGTGGCAGGGATGTAGAATTTCGGAGTCTTGTAACGTTAGGGAAAACTTTGGTTGTAATGACTCTTGTCCTACCGACGAAGGAGGTATCTCAGAGACTTAAATCTAAGGTGGCTCAGATATACTTATAGAGTCTTTAGGTTTAAGTCACTGAGTTGCTTCGTTCCTCAGCATGACAAGAGTCATTAAGATTGGAGATTCGCTACATACCCGAAAAGCAATAGTCGTTAAAGATTGGAGATTCTTCAGACTATCGTCAGCACAAGGTTCTTTAATACCTTTTAGTAGCCTCTTTCGGTGGCCATTCACCACAAATAGAAGGATTCAGGAAAGTCCAATCTGGGTTCATTGTTTTTATGAGGTCAAGATTCTTTTGCCTCCGCCAGCCCTTTATTTTTTTTCTCCTGCAATTGAATTGTTGATATAAGGAAAATATTCAAAGTAAATAAGATTGTAGCAATAGTATTTACCAGCAAAAGTTTTGGGTGGCCTTTGTTTACCCAGCGTTCTATTAGTCGTTGTGAAAGATTGTTGGTAACACCGGTATATAGTACGGTTCGTTCGGGATTGGTAACGATGTAAACATAGTAATGGTGTTGTTTGTATATGTGCATCGTGTGTTACAGTTAGAGTCTCAGAGATACCTCCGCAGGTTGTGCTGAGGTACGAAGTATAGGTATGACAAGGGTTATTTGATTGAAAGATTCATTAGGGTAGCTCGGTGACCTATATTAGAGTCTCTGGGATTCCTCGTTCCCCGGAATGACAAAGACTCAGAATATACAAGTGTCGCTACAGGTTAGAAAACCCTTCATATCCTTCATTCAACAAAACACCACTCTCCTTCGCAAACTCATTTACCTTTTCCACAAACGAAAAATCTTTGATAATACCGGCAACCTGATTAATATCGTCCGCAAAAATCCGGTCTTCATTGGCAAAAGAGACAAACTGGCGGACATAGTCATGTCCAAATTCCAATAAAGCAGAACTTTTTAACGGGCTCCGAAACTCGATAGCCTGGCAGGCAGATAGTAATTCAATGGCCATAATGTATTCTAAGTTATCTAATACTCTATTCAGTTTTCTGCCACTGATGCTGCCCATGCTTACATGGTCTTCCTGTCCGAGTGATGTGGGAATGCTATCGGCACTGGAAGGGAAACAAAGTGTTTTATTCTCCGACACCAATGCGGCAGTAGTATATTGCGGAATCATAAAGCCGCTGTTAAGGCCAACATCTTTCATCAGCAACATCGGTAAGCCCCATTTTCCTTCTAATAATAAATAACAACGGCGGTCGCTGATGTTACCTATTTCGGATGCAGCGAAGCAACAATAGTCTAATGGTAAAGCCAATGGCTGCCCATGAAAATTGCCACCACTGATTGTATCCTGTGCATTAAAGATTATTGGATTATCGGTCACAGCATTTAATTCTATCTCAGTTAATTCCTTTAGATGTAACCAGGCATTGCGGCTTGCACCATGCACCTGTGGCATACAACGAAGTGAATATGGATCTTGCACCCTACCGCAATCCACATGGCTTTGCATGATGTCGGAATCTTTTAATAACAACCGTAAACGCTGGGCTACTAATTTATTTCCATTGAAAGGACGAAGGTCATGTAACCGTTCATCGAAGGGAGCCTTGGTGCCGGTTAATGCTTCCAGGCTCATTGCACCGATGATGTCGGCAGCTTCGAGACAATTGTGCATCCGTTGCACCGCTTTTACTGCAAACGATAAAATGAATTGTGTGCCGTTGATTAAAGCAAGGCCTTCTTTGGGTCCTAATTGAATGGGAGATAATTTGAACTTATCGAGAACTTCTTGTGCCTTGTGTCTTGTGCCTTTGTAAAAAACTTCTCCCAATCCAATCAATGGTAAAAATAAATGTGCCAATGGTGCTAAATCACCAGAAGCCCCTACACTACCCTTTTCAGGCACTACCGGTATCACATCATTTTCTATGTGCCAGATAATTCTTTCTAATGTGGATAATTGTATACCACTAAAACCCTGTGCCAGTGCATGAACTTTTGTTATCAGCATCAGTTTGGCTACTTCTACCGGAATCGGGTCGCCAACACCCACACTATGGCTTTGCAGAATTTTATATTGGAGTGTGGCTGTATCTTCTTTGGAGATAGGTGTATTAGCAAGTATGCCAAAACCAGTGTTGATGCCATACACCGTTTTATTCTCATCCACTATCTGCTGTACATGCTGCTGACTGGCTTTTATTTTTTGAATAGCCTCCTCATTTAATATGCCTTTTATTTTGCCTGATGCAACGGCAAGAACATTGGTTATCGTCAGTTGGTCGGTTCCGTAATTTAAATTTTTACTCATGTGCCATCAATTGAAGCCTCAAAGTAAACGAATAAGTTAAATACCACCCAATGGGTATAAAATACAAATGCGTTATTTTTACTTTTATTAAAAACTGGTGATGAAATTTACCCCGCTGCTTGCTTTTTTCCTTATTGCCGCTGCTGCCAATGCCCAAAGCCTGAAAAAATATTCAATCAGCAATTCCGGCTGTTCCCTCTACAGTTATTGCGAATCAAAATATGATGTTGATTACAGCGATGATTCTTCGAAAGTATATACCGGAGAATGTACGATTGGTGAAGTAACCTACGGGATTATCTGTGTCAAACTGCTTACTATCATTAATGATCTTGATGTGGCAGAAGAAATGATGGTTTCTTATGTGGATTTTCTCAAAAACAGTTTCAATATTAAAAAAGCAGCCGGATACGGCAAGGGTCATCACTTAAATAATAATGAAAATACCCGTGGCATTCTTGATTACTGGGAAGACAAGGAACTTGACAGTGGAAAATAAAAGCATGGACAGATGGTAAGTTTATTGGTTTCCTGTATGCCTACAGCAAAAAAGAACTACCGGAGGCTAAAGTGAATGTGTTTTTAGAAAGTTTGCGGTTGCCGGGTATGAAGTAACAATAGTATTAGCATGATATAAGACTGCTATTTTTACTTCCCTCCAATCTTTATTTCGATTATATTTGCACCTCTTTACGGCCCGGTAGCTCAGCTGAATAGAGCACAAACCTTCTAAGTTTGGGGTCATTGGTTTGAATCCAATCCGGGTCACATTATTCGATTGAAGGCAATCTTTCTGAAGATTGCTTTTTTCATTTTCAGCCGAAACCTGCTTCAGTAGTGGTATTTCAGCGAATAATGCATTCACTTTTTGAGTTAGAACTCGATCTTTTTTTTTGTTATACAGGATTCCGTCAGGAAATACCAGGTACTGTAGCTTCTGCTTGTGACTAAAATCTGATGAAAGCCATAACTGGCTTAAGTTCTCAGCGATTAAAATTCCTTTTTCTACGATGGGATTTAAGTTAGAACTGTCAAATAATGTTTCGGCCAATTCTGTCTTAAATGTTTCAACCTCTGCGGTGAACCTTAGTTTGAACTTTTCGAAAATATCTTTCTTTAATTCACCGACAGCATACCTTTCTTCCATTCCCTCTTTTTTATTCTCTAATTCAGCGATTCGCTTTTTGAGCTGAACATAATCCTGCAGTTGGTGATGTAGCTTTTCTTTTAATTTCCTTAAAAGAACTTTTCTTAATTTTTCACTGCACCCCTTGTTATACTCAAATTGAGTTTATAGGTTCTGGAAATAACCGTTGAGTTTGGTGGCGCTGATGTTGGTTTTGCTACCCTTGCAGCGGGCCTTATAATACCAATGCTTTTTCGACTCGAACCCTGTAAGGGGTGACCCAAACTC
>JAJAZO010000279.1 GCA_026785745.1 Chitinophagaceae bacterium
CTACGGTGGTGTGCATATAACGAAGCGGAATTGATATAAGAACGGACGGGCAACCATCATTAGAGTAAGCAAAGGAATCAGTATCTGTTCCGGTACTGCGGCTTAATGCCCGCCATTGCACAGCAATCTTTTTATCGGCCGCCACTTTTTCTACTAATGCCAGCAGTTTATTATGAACAGCCGGTGCATAAGAAAGGGATGGACCTTTACCGGTACTTACATCGCCTTCAATATTTTTATTGATCATTGGTGTAGTAGTATCATGTGTTACATCAGTAACAATGGCAATATCTGGCTTTATTCTCCGTGCAATCATTTCCGCACCACGAAGACCAATTTCTTCCTGCACTGCATTCACTACATATAATCCATACGGTAATTTCTTTTTATTCTCTTTCAGCATTCTTGCTACTTCTGCAATCATAAAACCGCCAATGCGGTTATCGAAAGCCCTCCCAATATAATTACCATTGGCCAATTCATCAAAACCATCCTGGTATGTAACTACTGCACCAATATGGATTCCCAATGCTTCTACCTCTTTGCGATTTCTTGCACCACAATCCAACCATAAATTATCTGTTCTTGGTACCTGTTCTTTTTGATCGGGGTTACCCATTCTTGTATGAATAGCAGGCCACCCAAATACAGCTTTTACCGCCCCTTTTTTTCCATGAATCAATACCCTGGATGCCGGTGCTGTCTGATGATCAACACCACCGTTTCTTTTTAAATATATCAACCCTTCAGGAGTAACATAGTTTACAAACCAGCTTATTTCATCAGCATGGGCTTCAATCACTACTTTAAATTTGTTGTCAGGATTGATTACACCAACTGCAGTTCCGTAGGAGTCCACATAATGAGTATCCACATAAGGTTTCAGGTATTCTATCCAGAGTTTTTGACCCCAGGTTTCAAAACCAACAGGCGATGCATTGTTGATATACGATTGTAGAAACTGAAATGCTTCATTGCTGATAATTGATTTTTTTGCCTTTGCCGCTTTCGCCATAGTTTGTTTAATTAAGTGTGTAAAAATAGCTAAATACTGCGGATTAATAGTAACAGGGCCGAAAATGCCATCAGTCCATCCAGTATAAAATAATAAAAGAGGTCAGAAAAGTTTCTCCTGGCATAATTGTATAAACAGGCAGTTATAATTCCGGGAATAAGTAAAATGATAATTGATAAAATAGTATAATTATAGGAATATAACAGCAGAGTGGAAACGGCAAAAACAATAAGTGAGAAAATGAACAGGTATAAAATTCCTTTTTCATTTAAATAAGTGACAAGGCTGCGGATACCGGCAGCTTTATCATCCTGCCGGTCCCGGTAGTCGAATAGAATGCAAATGGCATAGATGAGAAAAAAACGGCTTAGTATAAAAAGAGTAAAATCATTTTGCCAGGGTTGCCCGGAAATAAGTATTGGCAACAGCGTAGTTACATTCATCCACACCAGGGCCAGGAAAATTGTTTTCCCTAACGCCACTTTTCTAAGTGCCCTGAATAAGGGGTGTGGAATTTTAGGAGCCGAATAAAGAAAAGTAATGATGGCAGAAAGTAATAGCCAATGCCAGTAAGGAAGTAAGTAAAAGAAAAAAATACCCGAGCCTGCCAGGCCAATGATAAAAAAAATGAGATGAACGTTTCGGTTTCTTTCCACCCATTTTATGCGGGGCGAGGGGATAACAGAATGAGAAGTGAGATACCAGTGAAAGCTATAACTGCAAATGGTGGAGAATAATACGAAGAGCAGAAAATAAATATTGACCTCACTATGTAAGATGAGCCGGTACGTTTGATCCACCATTGCAACAGCACAGCCTGCAATAAAAAGATTGCTGTAAATAAAAAAATGGAAAAACTTTTTAGCCATCTTATAAACCTTCCTGCCAGCAGGCAGGATTACTGCCGGAACACATAAATGGTTGGCGAACTTATGGTATCACTGGTATTACCAGCTTTGTCACGAACAGCCATTCTTAAAATAAGTGTATCCAATTCCCTCTTTGCGGGGTTGGAGCCAGGAATAAACGGAGGGTTGAAAGCAGATAAAATGCTTTGATAATCTAAAGTTGCCTGTATCTGTGTCCTGGTATTTTTTGGAAATACCGGAAATTTGTAGCGAATTGTATCCCTGATGGTAGCCACCACCCGTTTATTCAGCCTTTTTTTGATAATGATAACAGAGTCCTGTACATCGCCTTCCTTATCGGTACATTCAAGTGTTATGACAAAAGTTCCGTTAAGGGGAATAAAATTTCCATTGATGGATTTAACGGTGATGGTAGGTTTTGTCAGGAACTTATCTTTGCTACAGGCAATCATTGTTACCACTACGGCCACTATCACAAACAGGCTAAGTTTCATTGGTGCGATTTGAGTGAAAACAAATTTACAATTTTTGACAACACAAAGTGAACATGCCTGAACAATGGAATCATAAAGTTTTTGGGGTAAAAGAGGTTGGTTTTGAGGCATTAGCCCTTGAAGTTTTTGACTTTCAGAGTAAGAATAGCCCTGTTTACCGGGAGTATTTGCAAGCTTTGAAGATAAACCCTGCTGCTGTTACATCGCTGGAACAGATACCCTTTTTGCCGGTTCGTTTCTTTAAATCGCATACTGTCCAAACAACTTTATTTGAACCTGCAACCGTTTTTGAAAGCAGCGGTACTAGCGGTAGCATCAACAGCAGGCATTTTGTGAAAGACCTTTCATTGTACGAAGAAAGCTTTACCAACGGGTTTGAACTTTTTTATGGACCGGTAAATGAATGGTGTATTATCGGCTTATTACCTTCTTACCTGGGAAGAAATAATTCATCGCTGGTTTTTATGGTGAATAAACTAATTCAACTGAGCAATCATCCGCAAAGTGGTTTTTACCTTACTGAGTTTGATAAATTATTTACTGTTTTAACCGAACTGGAAAAAGCAGAACAAAAAACATTGCTTATTGGTGTCACCTTTGCATTGCTTGATTTTGGGGCAAAATACCCTCAGCCTTTGCAGCATACCTTTGTAATGGAAACAGGTGGCATGAAGGGGAGGAGGGAAGAAATGATACGGCCAGAAGTGCATGAGTTATTAAAAACAGCTTTTAATTGTCCGGCCATTCATTCTGAATATGGAATGACGGAACTTTTGTCACAGGCTTATTCAAAGAGAGACGGAATCTTTCATTGTCCGGCGTGGATGAAGCTATTGGTGCGGGATGAAGAAGACCCATTTATTGTAAAAAAAGCAGGAGCCGGAACTATTAATATTATTGATCTGGCCAATATTTATTCTTGTTCGTTTATTGCTACGGATGATGTTGGAAAAATACACTCCAATGGCAGCTTTGAAGTGCTTGGGCGGATAGATGGCAGCGATTTAAGGGGTTGCAGTTTGATGGTACTTCCGTAGCAAGGCAATAAAAAATTTGCAGGCCTCCCAATATTAATTATCTTTTACCCTGCTAACTATCCCGGATAAATTAGTAAAAGTTGATGTATTTATAAGCTTTGCAATTGCCATTATCAATCTTCTATATTTTTACCACAAATAAAACTGATTATGAAACTCTCTGCATGGACAAGAAAAATTTTCATTGTAATTGTAACAGCTATTTGCCTGCCTTGTTTACAAACTTCTGCGCAACAGGCAACCAATATCCTGTATGCACAAACCAGTGAAATGGCGGATGCCATGATACAATACGATGCTGACAAAGCCAGTATTATGCGTTTTTATTCTACCGGCGGATCGCAGGGGGATTTTTCTGCGAGACAGCAGGGAAATAATTATAATTCCCCTGAACGGAGAAAACGCCTTCTTGAATTGATCGATGAATATTTGGAGATAGTAAATAAATTACCTTTTGATAAATGGAATGTAAATGGTAAAGTAGATTATATTCTTTTTAAAAGAAATCTTGAAAGTGAGCAATATCAATTGCTGGAGGAACAAAAAATATATGAACAAATAGAAAAGTATTTGCCTTTTTCTGACAGGTTGTATACTTTACAAAAGCCACGGCGTCGCGGCATTTCAGTAAGCGGCGAAGAAGTAGCAAAAGAACTGAATGATATCAATAAAGATATAGTGAAAGCTATTGGTAGCCTGAAAACAGTTGATAGTTTAGACGTAAAGCAAGCCAGCCTTGCTTCGGATGCAGCAAAGGGTTTACAGGGAACAATGAAAGACTATTTCAATTTTTATAATGGCTACGATCCTATGTTCACCTGGTGGGTGCCCCGGACTTATAGTGAAACAGACAGCCTGCTTAATTTATTTGCAACAGCCATAAAAAAGAAAGGCAAAATAAATACGTTTCAGAAGGATGATGGCAGCGGTATTATTGGTAACCCTATTGGAAGTGTAGAATTAGTGCGCCAGTTAAAATACGAATGGATTTCTTATGGCCCTGAAGATTTGGTTGATATTGCCAATAAAGAATTCGCCTGGTGCGATGCAGAATTATTAAAAGC
>JAJAZO010000280.1 GCA_026785745.1 Chitinophagaceae bacterium
AAGCAAATTTTTTTCATGTGTTAATTTTTATTGTTTTTTGGCCACATGAAATTCGCCTTATAATCATCCCGGGTGGTAAGAAGAATTAATATGGCTCATTTCATAACAAGAGATTTAAATTGTCATTTACAGTCTTAAATAATGTAAACTGTACCAACATGCTGGTCACTCCTCATCATCGTAGATGGGATATATTTCAAAGGACACTACTTTACGATTTAACAGGGTAAATACAATAGCATTACCTTCTGTATCTTCTTTAACGGTTATAGTACTCATGGTCTTGCTTTTTTGAAGGTTGTCACCATCCGCATAAACAGGTCTTGCATCTATATGGTAGCCTTCATAGGCGGCAATGATTTGTAACTTAGTAGAACCAATACCAATGCCTGACTTTGTTTTACATAATGGGCTGCTGGCACTTATTCCATAAACTGCAATATAATCCTGCATTTTCCAGAGGTTAATCTCTACATCAATGCCTTTGTATTTTGCTTTGATTGTTTCAGTAAGCCTCACCGAGTCAACATCAATTACTTTCAGAATAATTTTTGTTTTCAGCACTTTTTCTAATTCTACTAACGGCATTCCTAATTTTAGAGAGCCAATACCATCCAAACTCAGGAGATAATCCTTATTTTGAGCAATAGTACTTGTCGCGACGAGCATGAAAAGAAAGGGGAGAATCTTTTTCATAGCAGAAGAGTTTAAGGTCTGTACGTAAGTTAAACAATAATTTTAATGGCATCACCATATCTTGTTTTTAATAAAACCAGTTTTACAAGGATTTGCCGGAAACTGGCAAAAAAAGATGCTGACCTCGCCAGCATTATTAAGCAGCATGGCTTTCCACCCATGTGGACACGACCAGCTACCTTCCAAACACTTATACTGACTATTCTTGAACAGCAGGTGTCGCTGGCATCGGCCTATGCAGCCTTTAAAAAGCTAAAAGAAAAGATTGGTTTTGTTACTCCTGCAAAAATTTTAGCATTAACAGACGAAGAATTGAGGACTTGCTATTTCAGCCGGCAAAAAATTATTTATGCAAGAGAGCTGGCGAAGGCTATCCAATCAAAAAAACTACGACTGAAAAACCTTTCACTCTTACCAGATGAAGATATTAGAACTGAGATGATCCGATTAAAAGGTATCGGCCACTGGACTATTGATGTATACCTGATGCATGCCCTGCAACGAACTGATCTGTTTCCTCTCGGCGATATTGCTTTAGTGAATAGTTTGAAAGAAACAAAAAAACTGCCTAAAGATATAAGCAAAGAAGAAATGCTGAAGATTGCAGAACTCTGGCGGCCATATAGAACTATTGCTGCAATGATTTTGTGGCATAGCTATATTAAGAAAAGAGGAATTAAGCTAGGAGTTTAGAGGGGGAATGAGAAAAGGAGATTAGCGATTATAGATATTCTTTTCCAGCATTATTATATACCGGTGTATACCTTCCTTCATTTCAGGTACTTTAAAATTTATTAATAATCCATGTTTGAGGTTCGTAAGCGATAAGTGAGTGTGGATCTGGTTAAAATCAACAGGTGGCAGCGGATGTTTTGATTTTAACTCTACAATGAGCATATCTTCAACTAACAAATCTATTTTGTAAGCATCCTTTATATGTAATTCATCATAATCACCAGGTAGTAACAATTGCCTTTTTACAAATAGCCCCAACGTAGTTAGTTCATAATAAAGGATTTCTTCATACACTCTTTCATAACATCCAGGTTCAACTCTTGTATGTATTTTAATACGAAGCCCAATAACAATCTCTGTCAACTCGTTAATAGCTATTGGTCTTTAAAACTCCATCTCCTTTTCTCTTTTTACTCCTTTACACTCTTAGTTTTAAATATTCAATCCACCACAAACACTCAACGTCTGCCCGGTGATGTACGATGACATATCACTCGCCAAAAACAATGTAGCATTAGCAATATCTTCCGGCGACGCAAATTTTCCCAATGGAATACCTGCTTTATATTTATCCGCACCTTCTCCATCTTTTAAATAGCTCGTCATATCTGTTTCTACAAACCCTGGTGCAATAGCATTGCAACGTATATTGCGGCTACCGAGTTCTTTTGCTACACTTTTTGTAAAACCAATAATACCAGCTTTGCTGGCTGCATAGCTGCTCTGACCTGCATTACCAATTTCTCCAATAATAGAACTCATATTGATAATAGAGCCAGATTTGGCTTTCATCATCGGGCGGATAACCTGCTTGGTCATGTAGAATACACTATTCAGGTTTACCTGTATCACATCATTCCATTGCTCAGGTGTCATACGAAGCAATAAATTGTCTTTGGAGATACCTGCATTGTTTACACAAATATCTACGGTACCAAATTCTTTTAATACATCTGTAACAAAGGCTTCGCATTGCGCAAAGTCAGCGGCATTACTTTTATATGCTTTGGCTTTTACACCAAGTGCTGTTAGTTTGCTTTCTAAAGCCGCAGCTTTTTCTTCACTGCTGTCACTTACATACGAAAATGCAACATTAGCTCCTTGTTCTGCAAATTTTATGGCAATTGCTTCGCCAATGCCACGGGCAGCACCGGTTACGATAGCAACTTTTCCTTCCAATAATTTCATAATGTTGGTATTGGTGATTAACAAATGTAATTTTTATTGAAAAAGATTATCTCTTCCAGTAATATTCTTTCATTGGATAGCCTTGGCACTTTATGCTGTCCTCCCAGTTTACCTTTGCTGCGAAGCCACTCGTTAAATGTCCCTTTTTTCAACGCATGGATAACTGGCAGCCCCAATGCAATACTTTTATGCCGCTTGGCTTCATAATCACTATTGATGTTTTTTAAGGCAGTGTCCAGTTCAGTGGTAAATAGTTCAAGGCTTGATGGTTCTTTTTCAAATTCTATCAGCCATTCATGTGCACCGTTGGAAGTTTCAGAAAAATAAACAGGGGCAGCAGTATAATCATTTACAACGGCCCCGGTTTTTTCACCCGCCATAGCAATGGCTTTATCTGCATTATCAACAATCACTTCTTCACCAAAAGCATTCATATAATGTTTCAGCCTGCCGGATACTTTTATGCGGAAAGGTTTTAGCTCAGTGAACTGAATCGTATCACCTAATAAATATCTCCATAATCCGCCATTGGTGCTGATGACGGGAGCATAGTTTTTACCAACCTCCACTTCCTGCAGACCAATTGTTTTCGGTTCTTTTTTACCATATTCACTTACGGGCATAAACTCATAAAATATACCATGGTCAGAAAATAATAACATGCCATTATCACCCGGTTTTTCCTGCGCAGCAAAAAAACCTTCGCTGGCATTATACATATCTAAGTAATTAATTTCCCTGCCGATTATTTTCTGAAACTGTTCTTTATAGGGAGTGAAAGAAACACCGCCGTGCATGTACAATTCTAATGATGGCCATACTTCGCCAATCGTTTTCTTACCGGTTATTTCTAAAATGCGTTTGAACAAAACCAATGTCCAGGTAGGCACACCAGATACGGAGGTTACATTTTCTTTAATAGTAGCTTCTGCAATCTTTTCAATCTTACTTTCCCATTCATCCATCAGGGCAATGCTAAGGTCTGGAGTCCGCAGCCAGTGTGCCCAGAAAGGAGAATTCTGAAAAAGTACAGCACTCAGGTCGCCATATTGTGCTTCTTTATTAACGGGGTTTATGTTGTTACTGCCACCAATCAATAATCCTTTGCCGGTCAGTAATTCTGCATCAGGTTTAAACTGGTAGTACATTGACAATACATCTTTCGATGCTTTAAAGTGCCCGTCTTCCAGGCTCTCATCGCTGATGGGGATGAACTTGCTTTTGGCACTGGTGGTGCCGCTGCTTTTTGCAAACCAATAGACAGGGGTGTTCCATAAAATATTTTGCTCACCCGTCATCATCCTTTCAATATACGGTTGCAGGTCATTGTACTCATGAATAGGTACTGCTGCTTTGTAATCACGGACAGTAAAGAGGTTGGAAAAATTATATTTCCTGCCAAACTCAGTGTATTGAGCCGAACCCACTAAATCCTGCAACACTTCCCGTTGTGCATCAATGGGATTATTTTTCCAGGCATCTATGCGCCAGAGCCGGGAACGGGCAATCGTTGATATGGCAGGGCTGAGTAGTCTCATTTGTTGCCGGCAAAATAGAGAAATTAAAGCAATGGGTAAAACTTAGTCTTCTTTCGCAGCTTCTGAAGCTTCTCTGGCTTCTTCATGGAGGTAATCTTTCCTTTTTAGTTCAAAATTTCTTCCAAGGTATAGCCTCCGCACATCGTCGTCTTCGGCCAGCTCTTCGGCAGTGCCATGTTTAAATATTTTTCCTTCTATAAGCAGGTAAGCTCTGTCGCAGATGGAGAGGGTTTCTGTTACGTTGTGGTCGGTAATAAGGATACCGATGTTCTTATGTTTCAGTTTGGCAACGATGGCTTGTATATCTTCTACGGCTATCGGGTCAATGCCGGCAAAAGGTTCGTCTAATAAAATAAATTTAGGGTCAACCGATAGTGCTCTCGCAATTTCTGTTCTTCGCCTTTCACCACCACTCAGCACATCACCATTGCTTTTGCGGACATGCTGTAAATGAAATTCATTTAATAATGTTTCTAATTTATGCCGTTGCTGTTGTTTGGAAAGCTTTGTCATTTCCAGGATGGCGGCAATATTATCTTCCACACTTAGTTTACGGAAAACAGATGCTTCTTGCGGCAGGTAGCCGATACCCATTTGTGCTCTTTTGTACATCGGTAAAGAGGTAATGTCCTGGTCATTGAGAAAAACTTTGCCCTGGTCTGGCTTTACCAAGCCCACCACTTGGTAAAAGGAAGTGGTTTTACCAGCTCCATTTGGCCCCAATAAACCTACAATTTCTCCCTGTTTCACTTCGAAAGAAACATGGTTGACAACGGTGCGGCTGCCATATTTTTTTACAAGATCGGTTGTGCGAATGGTGACTGACATGTTTCGCAAAAGTAAGCCATGAGGGTTAATACAGGCTCTTAATCCCGATAATTATCGGAATCATTTAACGTGGTTTTGACTAATGCCTCCGCATCATTAGCTTTGCAGGCTTATGAAAGTAACAGAACATATAGCACAGGCAAAAGATACGTTGGTTTCTTTTGAAGTATTGCCACCATTAAAAGGTAAAGGGATTGAAGCATTGTATAAACATCTTGACCCATTGATGGAGTTCAAACCGTCTTTTATTAATGTTACCTATCACAGGAGTGAGCATGTATTTAAAAAAAATGCAGATGGCAGTTTTCAAAAAGTGGTGATTCGTAAGCGGCCGGGTACAGAAAGTATTTGTGCGGCCATTATGAATAAGTATACGGTTGATACGGTACCGCACCTTATTTGCGGGGGATTCAGTATTAATGATACGGAAGACGCATTAATCAATCTCCGTTACCTCGGTATTGATAATGTGCTGGTGCTTCGTGGAGATGCAGCAAAAAATGAAACTGCTTTTGAACCAGAACCCGGCGGCCATAAATATGCCAGTGATTTATTACAACAAGTGGCTAATCTTAACGCCGGTATTTATTTAGAAGACGAATTAAAGGGAACACATAAAACAGATTTTTGTATCGGGGTGGCCGGGTATCCGGAAAAACACTTTGAGGCGCCGAATATGGATACTGATTTACAATACCTGAAAGCTAAAGTAGATGCAGGAGCTGATTATATTATTACGCAGATGTTTTTTGATAATGCAAAATTCTTCGCTTTTGAAAAAGCCTGCCGGGAAATTGGCATTACTGTTCCCATCATTCCGGGATTGAAACCTATCTATACCAAGAAGCAACTCAATGTATTGCCGAAAACGTTTTCTATTGAACTGCCAACAGACCTCAGCAATGAAGTGTTGAAATGTAAAACAGATGAAGACGTAGAAAAAGTGGGTATAGAATGGTTATTGGCACAATCTAAGGAATTGAAAAAAGCAGGTGTTCCTGTTCTTCACTATTATACATTAGGCAGACCGCTTGTGGTGGCCGATGTGGTAAAGAACTTGTGACGATGAGAAATTCAAATAAATAAAAGAGGTTGTCTAAAACGCCGTTTATCGCCTGAAAGACGGAAAGGGGTGAAGAAAGGTAATAATTGAATTTCACTGCTTACCGTCTTGTTGCCTAACCGGCAATTACCTATTTCGAAACCTCGTTCAGCACTTTCTTATCAATCACCACCGGGTACTTCTTCTTCAATCTTTCTGTCCACTCCTTTTCAAGAATTACCTGGTAATCGCTTATCACCAACCCTTTTGCTTCGTTGAAGGTACGCTGCATTGGCTGCGGGTAAGATTGTATGATATAAGCGAAAGAAGCTGTATTGTCATTTGTATTAACCAGCGGCGAGGTTATTATGCCGGCTTTCGGTATCATTTTGGTAGGATTAGGTAATTGGTCCCATTCATACCGGGCAGAGTCGGCCACTACTTTTTCAGAATACATCTCTATAATTTTACGCCAGTCAGCCGGTTTCTTTTTTATCTCATCATACACTTTATTAACCGTGATTTCGTCTGAACAAAAGAACAGCACTGCATCGGCGGATTGGTTCCAGGTATAATTCTTTTTATTTTTTTCGTATAAAGCCAGCAGGGCGGCGTTATCATTTTGTCCTTTATTCCATATTTCCTGCTGCATTATTTCAAAGAAAATATTACCGTCTTTAAACTCCATCATCTGGTAGCGGAACTCATTATTAAAATCCTCGAGGTGGTTGCGATAATGATTATATAGTGCAAATTGAAGGAACTCTTCTCTCACCTGTTCATATGGTTTGATACCGGAACCATCCTTTTTAAAACGATGTGTAATAGCATACATCAGCCAGGTAGAAGTAGTGTAGGTAGAATCACCAATAGAAAACATAGGGGTAGAGTGAGTGATAGTTCTGCCAGCTGCTGACATTGGCTTCAGGTCAAG
Source organism: Chitinophagaceae bacterium (assembly GCA_026785745.1). Lineage (GTDB taxonomy): Bacteria > Bacteroidota > Bacteroidia > Chitinophagales > Chitinophagaceae > JJ008. The sequence goes on from JAJAZO010000280.1 coordinate 6,962, forward strand.
TATGCTATCCGTCATGGACCGCATACCTTCTTCACTGTATGAATATTTTTTATACCTGCCTTTTTCCATCACGGTATTATAAATAAAATTCTGCGATGATTTGGAACGGGCATCCGCCTGAATTTTCGTAAGCAGTTCTTGCTGATAATTTTTATCATTGATATCAGTTACAATTGGTTTTATAGAAGTTCTCTTTACAATATGCCAGCCATAAGAGGTAATGAATGGTTTGCTAACAGCACCATCTATTGGCAATGCCCACAATGTTTTTTCAAAAACAGGATCGTACTGACCCACACTTATATCGGGCATAGTGCCGCCGTTGGCAGCGGTAACATAATCACTGCTGAAAGCTGTAGCCAGTTGATTAAAATTATCTCCGGCTATAATTCGTTTATATAATGAGTCAGCAAGGATAGCCAGTCTTTTTTTGGCAACATCATCAGCAACCGGAGGAAAAGCCAGTAATATTTGCTGTGCTTTTATTTTACCGGCTGCTTTTCTTTCACCCATGTTTTTAAAAATATGATAACCTGCTTTGGATGTTATTACCGGGGAATATTTTCCGACAGGGGTGTTGTAAACAGCATTTTCAAATTCATAAGGAAGGGTAAAAACAGTGATGTAGCCAATTTCTCCCAGTGTAGTTTTAGCAGCGGGGTCATCAGATGCCTGCCTGGCCACCTGCAAAAAATCATCTCCTTTTTGCAGCCATTTCAGGATCTCGGTTTTTTTAATGTTAGTTGTTGTGGTATCTGTACCACCACTTGCATTTTTTAAAGAAATAAAGATATGCGCTACCCGTATGTCTTTTTGGCTGCGTTCAAATGCCTCTTTTTGCATCCGGTTCATTATTTCCGGATCGTTCATATAATTGTCTGCAATTTGTTCCCGGAGGCTTTCAACTTCTGTTTTTATATGTGCCAGGGTATCATATTTTCTTTCGTAACCCTCCCTTATTTTTAATTTAGAATTGATATAGAGGTCAAGGTAATCGCTGACAGATTTTGCCTTGTTAACTACCGGGTTTGCGTTATTCTTTTTATAGGCCCTTAAAAACTCTTTAGCATCAACAGTATATTTTCCGTAGGTAAAAAGTGTTTGGGTTGATGCCGTAATTATACTAAAGCAGGCTATAATGGCAAGGAGGTGTTTTTTATTCATATTTGTTCTGTGCTTGTTATGAGTACCGGAAAAATGTTTGCAGGTTATAGTAATTGCAATAACCAGCAATCAATAACCTGTTAATGCCCTTTCATCTTTAATTCAAGTACTTCATCTATCTGTTTATACGTCAATTTTTTTGCAACGATACGTTTGTCTTTGTCTAATAAATATAAGGTAGGGAATGTCTGTACATCATACAACTGGGAGTAGCCGGGTATTTTAGAATCCATCCGGGCTTTATCATCTGCTTTTGAATAATAGACATGTGTCCAATCGTTCAGATTTTTCTCTTTAATAAAATCCAACCAATCATTTTTTGTACCATCTGTTTCTTTTGACACGGCAAATATTTTTAACCCAGTTGCTTTCCATTTGGCCCGGTAAAAAGAATCCAACTTAGGCAACGTTTCTTTGCAATGGCCACAAGTGGCATCCCAAAAGGCAACAACAGTGTAGGGGGCTTCCTGTGTGTACAATTGCCTGATAGTACCAGATACATCAGGAAGTTCTATATCAGTGGCAGGAGTACCCATAATATTTGCCATTAAGCTATAAGCTCTGTCAGTAATCGTTTTGCGACCTTGTGTAGTAAGCCAGGGATACTCTTTCTGCGAAAAATATTTTTCAAACAGGTGTACAAAGACAGCATCTTCCCACATATACCGTTGCACCAGGTAGCGGTTCACAAATTTTACCAGCAAGAACCTTGTCATTTCTTCGTTGATGCTGGCAGGCCCGAGCATCATATCTATTTCTGCAATAACAGAGTCGGGATCCAATGTTACTATATCAGTAAAGTATTTATCAATCTTATCTTCAAAAAAAGTAGTGTAAGCAAGGCGACCATCCCAAAAATTAACTCCATCCCAGTAATGGGCTTTATAAAAATTGTAAGCATCAATTGAATCAATTCTTGTTTTCGGATCTTTCAGCCTTCCTTTAAGCACAGGGTCCCTCATTGTATTTAATAAAGCTGTTAGGATATTGTCAGGGGTTTTCTTTATAATATCTTCCCTGTATTCAGTTACATTTTTATCCAGCTTTACTAATTCATCTATTAATTTTGTCGAGTCAGTTTTGTTGCCGGCCACTTTTAACTGTTGTTGCAAAGCCGAAATTTCTTTTCCCCGGCCAACCATTTCTAACTGGTACTTATAGAACAACACATTGTCAGGAGAGTTGACAAACTGGATTTCCTTTTTTATGGTAGCCGTATCTGCTATTACAGAAAAGCGTTGTTGTTTATCAATCAGCATTTCAAAAAAGCCTGCCCGGTTGGGATAGCCAATAAGGTAAACACCACCTTGTAATTTTTTAGACCCTTTAAAAACACCTTCACTGTTTTCATTCAGCAGCACAGAGTCAATAACGGGATAGGTTTTGCCAAAATAATGACCCAGGAAGATATACTGGTTTTTAAACGGTTTGAAGGTTACTTTGATTTCGTAACCGGTTTGTGCAAAAGTGGAAACCGTAAGTAAAAGGCTGAAAATTGCAATTAATCTTTTCATAGTCAGAATAAAATCGGGTAAAGGTATAAAAACCAGTGATAAAAGTTTACAATATAAGCCTGACAAGAGGCTTGGTTGATTAAGCCCAAAGCAAAGGACATATTTAGCGGCTTAGTGGTTGCCTGTAACTATCTTTTGACCCAAAACAACCCTAAATCCGGAACACTTAGCTTTGCGCCGTGAGAAAAAAAAATAAAAACATTGTGCTGGAAAAACTGCTGGTGGAAGACTATGCGGCGGAGGGCAAATCACTAGCAAAAGTGGATGGCAAAGTGATATTTATAGAAAGGGTGGTGCCGGGAGATGTCGTAGATGTAAGGCTGCAGAAAAATAAAAAAGACTGGGCTGAAGGGATGCCGGTGCATTTTCATTCTTATTCTGCTGACAGGGTAGAGCCATTCTGCTCTCATTTTGGCGTTTGCGGAGGTTGCCAATGGCAAATGCTGCCCTATGAAAAGCAATTGGAGTACAAACACCGGCAGGTGGAGGAAACTTTGAAAAGGATTGGCAAAGTTGCGTTGCCCCCGTTTCAACCAATATTGGGTGCTGCTGAAACAAAATACTACCGCAATAAGATTGAATACACTTTTGGGAATAAACGATTTTTATTAAAAGAAGAACTGGCTGACGAATCAATAAATGGCGAACAAAATGTAGCCGGCTTTCATGCCAAAGGATTATTTGATAAAGTGGTGGATATAGAAACCTGCTACCTGCAGGCAGAACCGACCAACGAAATAAGATTGGCCGTAAAAGCTTTTGCAAAAGAAAATAACTGGTCTTTTTATGACATCCGCAATCATGTTGGATTTTTAAGAACCATGCAGGTGAGGCTTTGTACCACTGGTGAATTGATGATAAATATTGTTGTGGGAGAAAACGATGAGCAAAAAATAAAAGAGCTGATGGACTATGTAGCGAAACAATTCCCTGCCATCACTACATTGCTGTATACGGTTAATACAAAATGGAACGACAGCATGTTTGACCTGGAGCCGGTGGTTTATTATGGTAAGGGTTACGCAGTAGAGAAACTGTCCGCAGGTCCCGGTGGGGAAGAATTCCAATTCAAGATAGGTCCTAAGTCTTTTTTTCAAACCAACAGTAAACAGGCAGAACGGTTGTACCAGGTAACAAGAGAATTTGCAGAACTAACGGGCAATGAAGTAGTGTATGACCTGTATTGTGGCACTGGCAGCATTGGTATTTTTGTAAGCGGCAAAGCAAAAAAAATAGTTGGTGTAGAAATGATAGCAGCAGCTATTGAGGATGCCAGAGAAAATGCAGCGTTGAATAATTTATCCTCAGCAGAATTTTTCGCTGGTGATGTTATTGATATATGTAATGACGATTTTTTTTCTGCACATGGTAAACCAGACGTTATTATTACCGATCCGCCACGGGCAGGGATGCATGAAAAATTAGTCAATAAAATTTTGGAAATAGCAGCACCAACCGTTGTGTATGTAAGTTGCAACCCTGCCACACAGGCAAGAGATTTAAATGTATTAGATGAGAAATATGAAGTAACAAAAGTGCAGCCGGTAGATATGTTTCCACACACCCATCATATAGAAAATGTGGTGCAGTTGAAATTGAAGAATCGTTAAAGCTGCTATTTTAAATAATAGGATTACCCATTTAGATCGCATTGGCAATATAGCTGTAGGGTTTGTTATTCATAAATCGATCTATCAGCTTATGCCAAATGCTGTTTAAAAAATTTCTTCTGTTAAATCTAAAAAAGAACTCATCCAAATATCCGT
>JAJAZO010000281.1 GCA_026785745.1 Chitinophagaceae bacterium
AAATTGTTTTATCGAGGCAATACTGGTTTTAGAGGATTCCGACTTTTTTATACAAATACGTTTTATCCGTTGGCTTCACATACAAACTGAAAGTGCTGTCATCAATTTTTTTAACCGGCCATTCTGTTAGCCCGTCCAAGTCAATTTGTCCATTTTCAATTTTCCATGACTTTCCGGAGCCATTGAGATTTTCATAGGTGCCATCCATTTTCAGTTTAAGAAACGTCATTGGTGCATTATCGTTTTCTGCCTGCCAATGCTTTCCCTGCATCCATTCCTGCATTTTCAGGTCGTCATTACTTTGGGAGGCTTCAACTTTTGGTGTTTCCGGTACCTTATTGCTCTTCTCATTATTGGCACAGCCAACCAGTAAGAAAAGACTGAAGGAGACGACTATTATTTTTTTCATACAATGTAGTTTTGATGGTGAGGAAAATCCTCTATTATGCTTTAGTTCCGAAATATAGTGATATTTAATAAAGAGCCTTGTATTATTTTCCCCTTTGTACAACGAACCCATAGCTATCTGGTGAGTCAATCTTTATCCATTTTAGCCTCATACGATTACGACATCTTACCGTTAAAATGCAACTTCCTTTTCGGGCACTTTCGTTTCTGCTTTTGTAGCATTATTTTTTATAAAACTCAGCAAGTCTGTATTTAACTTTTCCCGGTGTGTATAGAATAAACCATGGGGGGCACCTTTGTATATTTTATATTCTGCAGTTGGCAATAGCCGGGCTGTGCGGTTGCTGCTCGCATCAATCGGTACTGTACTGTCTGCATCGCCATGTATAATTAGTACAGGAACAGTGATTTTCTCTACATCACTTCTGAAATCGGTGGAGGAAAAACTTTTTGCACATTCCACGGTGGACCGCTGACTTGCCTCTGAACCCATCTGAAGATAATAATTAAGCAGCGGGGTGCTTACAGGTGTATCTACCTCATCAACGCCAAAGAATTTTTTTCCGAATTCATCTAAAAAGCCAATACGGTCGTTCTGTATGGCTTTAATCATATCTTCAAAAACTACAGCATCTACACCTTCGGGGTTATCTGCTGTTTTTTTCATGTACGGAATGATGGAGCTGATTAAAACAATGCCCGCAATATTATCCGGACCATATTGACTTACATACCGAACCACTTCACCGCCACCCATCGAAAAGCCAATAAGTATAACATCCTGTAAGGCCAGTTGAATAATTATCTCATTAAGGTCATTTGTTAATGTATCGTAATCATAACCGCCCCAGGGTTTGCTGCTGGCACCAAAACCCCTGCGATCATACTTTATTACCCTGTAACCTGCTTCTACAAGACTTTCTAACTGGTACTCCCACATTTCCCTGCTGAGCGGCCATCCACTCAATAAAACAATTGGCTGGCCTTTTCCATAATCAGAATAAGCAAGGCTCAGGTTCTCACTGGTTGTCTTATCTATAATCTCAATTTTTTTCATAGAAAATTATTTAATTGTTTACAATGAACACTTGGTAAGGCATAAACTATACCATTTTATGTAAAGGTGTTATGAGGCGGCAATAATTAAAAATGGGGCTATTTCTCTACACTTTTAATGTAAGGCGCAGGAAGGCATTGCAGCTTATTCCAAATTGAGATAATGTGTTAGTGAATACCACACTTTACTTTATACGACAGCACAATTTGTTGTGCTATATGGGTCATTCGCATTGCTATGCAGCATAGGGAAGTAAAAAGTTACTGCACCAATCTTCATCACTCTAAACTAACAACAGTATGGAACATACAAAAAAGCTAGCCGAATTGCATAAGGAATCTCTTCAAAACCTGGAAGATTATATAAAATTGAAAAAGGAATTAAAGGAAGATGATCAGGCAAAATTGCATACCGCTAAAGAGGAATGGCAGGTAGCCTGGATTAAAGTGGTAGAAGTATTGATGGTGTTGGAACGGTTAGAAATTTAAATTTGTTGTAGCAGGTTATCACCATTCTATAATAGGTTTTAACAGCACCACTACATTTGTCCGGATTCCACCATCTCATTAATCTTATACACCGCAAATAGAATAAAAAGAAATAGGACTATGCAGAAAATAAGCACTGCCCAATAAGCTTTTTTAGTATCAATAGCATATTTAGCAGGTTTATCGGGTAGGTAGACAACCGTCATAGTGTCGCCGATTTTATATTTATTGGGAGCTACGGTGGCTCTTCCGTTGTACGGTTTACCAGTAGCCCGGTCTTTATATTCCAGTGTAAGTATATCTATTGCACCGCCCCTCCCTGTTCGTATAGTTTTGATATTTGTAACGACTCCAGTGGTGTACACACCAATTTTTTTAATTGTGGCTGCTCTCTGCATCCTCCAGATAGTAAAAAAGAGTGGAAAAGCAGCCAGGAGAATCAACAATATGTAGATTATTGTCATTGGTTAAGGTTGTTTTGCTAAGTTATAGATTACATTTCTTAAATCTGTGAAAATTGGTAGATGGGAAAAAGCATATTTAAGCATATACTGTTTCCTTTTTGTAATATATTCAATCCCGGGGAATAGATTTTTTAGCACTGCTGACATAGGATTGTCATTGGCTTTTTTTACTTTTAGCAAAACAAATACAATGGAACAATCAACTGCTACAACAAAAACCATGAGCATTAAACCCTCAGCCAGCTCTTCCCAAAACGATTTTGACTTCCTGGAAGGTAAATGGAAAGTGCATAACCGGAAGCTAAAAACCAGGCTCAATAATAGCAACGAATGGAGTGAGTTTGAATCTGCCCTTCACCTGCGGAAAAGTTTTAACGGGTATTGGATGCTTATCCTGATTGTTTTCCGGGTTTAAACCAAAATCACCAAAACAGGTGAGTCATACTCTATGGTTTATACTACATTCGCTATGGATTTATACCCGAGATGCCAGATGAATTATCCCGGAAAATATTTAATTATACTTTTAATAAAACACCATTTATGCGTCATTATCTTTTTCTCTTAAGTATTGTTTTGTTCCTGTCTGCCTGTAGTGGCAGCAAATCTCCTGAAGATTGTAAAACAGCAGAGGGTAGTCAGTGGTCGGATTTAAAAAAGAATTGTGTAAAATTATCTGAATCTAAATTCACACTTAAACCGCTGGAAGGTGCTGCCGGTTCAGCTTATCTTGTATTCAGTGGCGACAGTGATAAAGCAGAAGCCCTGTTGCCGGGTAATGCATCTACCGGTGTGCTTATACGTACAGATGATGTAAAGCCATGGATCAACGAGGAATGGTCGCTGGAAATTAAAAGCGGATATGTGCTAAAGAAGAATGGTGTTATTATGTATACAGAATAACGGGTTGCCATTACCATTGTTGCAGGGCGGTAAGGTAAATGAAAACGGGATCGTTAGTTTTATCTTTCAACCAGTATTTTCAAACAAGAACGTTGAAGCAAAAAAGTTTTGCAATATTCTGCAACATGGTATGCAAGAAGTAAATTCTTTCCGGGTAAACTTATAGCAGCTGATCTGTAATAAGATTTACCTTTACCCGGTATGAATTTGTATACCACTCAATCTGTTATCATTATTACTTGTCCCAAGCGGCTTGCCCCTTTCTTAGAAGAAGAAATAAAAGAACTGGGGTTTGCAATCGAAGAAACATTTATTACCGGTGTACGACTTTCCGGTACTATTAACGATTGTATAAAACTAAATCTCAATCTTCGTTGCGCCAGCCAGGTGCTGTATAGCCTGAAAAAGTTTGATGCAGAAAATGCCGATGCCATTTATAAAAACCTTGTGGAGTATCCCTGGGAAAATATTTTACCTGATCCCGGCTACTTTTCTATTACCAGCAATGTAAATAACCCGACTATCAATAACAGTATGTTTGCTAACCTGCGGGCAAAAGATGCCATAGTAGATAGATTAAGAGATAAAAGAGGCACCCGGCCGTCAACAGGTTCTGAATTGACGGGAGCCGTAATCCATTTGTTCTGGAAAAATGAAAATGCAGAAATATTTATTGACACCTCCGGCGACTCTCTCGGCAGACATGGCTATCGCAAAATACCGGGACAGGCACCTATGCTTGAGTCGTTAGCTGCTGCCACAGTGTATGCTACAAAATGGGACAGGCAATCACCTTTTATAAACCCGATGTGTGGTTCGGGTACCATAGCAATAGAAGCAGCAATGATTGCAACGAACCGGCGACCCGGATTATTCAGGACTAATTATGCGTTTATGCACTTGCAGGGATATGAAGAAGCGGTTTACTTGCAGGAGGATGCTTTGCTGGAGGAACAGATTAAAGATTTACCCGGTCTTCGTATCATTGCTACAGATTATAGCCAAAGAGCAATTGAGAATGCAAAAAAGAATGCCGTAGCAGCAGGGGTTGCTAAACTCATTGATTTTGCTGTTTGTGATTTTGCTGCCACTGAAATACCTCCTGATGTTCCCGGTATTTTTTATGTGAACCCGGAGTATGGTGAACGGCTGGGTGATGTAAAACAATTGGAAGAAACTTATAGCCGTATCGGTGATTTTATGAAACAGAAATGTGGAGGATATGTTGGTTATGTGTTTACCGGCAACCTTGAACTCGCCAAAAAAATAGGATTAAAGGCAAAACGGCGGATTGAATTTTATACCAGTACTATTGATTGTCGTTTGCTGGAGTATGAATTGTATAGCGGAAGCAGGAATTAAAAACTGGTGATTACTGTTACACCTGTTCCTTCAAATTTA
>JAJAZO010000282.1 GCA_026785745.1 Chitinophagaceae bacterium
GCGTTGACCTGGTATTTGCCCTCGCTTTGATTCACCACCTGGCAATGGGTAAGAATATTCCGCTGGAAAAGATTGCATATCTCTTTCAAAAAATGTGCAATTACCTGATTATTGAGTTTGTACCTAAGCTGGATGAAAAGATTAAACTGATGCTGACCGGCAAAAAAGATATTTACACAGCTTACAAGGAAGAAAATTTTCTATCGGCGTTCCAACAATATTTCTCTGTTCTGGAAAAAGAAACAATTGCCGGCTCGGAAAGAACAATATACCTGATGAAGAAAAATGAAGCATAAACTTCTACATATACTACGGACAAAACCAATCTTTCTCTTTTTGTTACCGCCATTTTTTGTGCTGCACGGCTTCCTGGAGAATTATAATTTTGTTCCGGTAAAAGATGCTTTATTACTCACCGGCATTTACATCGGTGCTTCAATAGTCATTTCACTGTTGTGCTGGCTGCTGTATCGAAATTTTACTAAAGCCAACCTGGTTGCTTTTTGTATTATGGCTTTTAATTTTTTCTTTGGCACTACACATGACACTTTAAAGAAATTGTTTCCCGGATCATTCATTACCAAATACCTATTCATACTGCCTGCCGCTATTCTTTTATTTATACTACTCCTGATTGTATTAAAAAAAAGAAAAGCTCCTTTATTAAAATTGACTTATTACCTGAATGCCCTTTTGGTAATACTTATTTTAGCAGATACTATTTTACTGACAGGCAAAATACTAACGAAGAAAAAAACTTCGTATTCTCTACCGGCCGGTTTTGTCACCTGTGAAAGTTGTCCTAAGCCTGATGTATATTTTATTCTGGCAGATGAGTATGCCGGAAATACTGAGTTAAAAGAGTTGTTCCAGTTTGATGACAGCCTGTTTTTAAATGAGCTGGCTTCATTGGGTTTTCACACTATTCCACAAAGCCGCAGCAACTATAATTATACTCCCTTTTCAGTAGCTTCTATTTTAAACATGAATTACTTAGACCTGAAAGGAAAAGAAAGGGCCAAACCCGACCTTACCTATTCTTATGAATCCATCCGGAATAATAAACTTCTTCAATTCTTCCGTTCACACAAATATGATTTTTATAATTACTCTGTCTTTGATTTTGAAGGACAGCCTGCCAGGGTAAGAGAAACATTTTTACCAGTGAAGACTAGGCTTATCACTGCCCAAACATTTTTACATCGCTTTGATAAGGAAATACGTTTCAACTTAGTGTCCCGCTGGAAATCTAAAAAGAATCTTGAAATTCTGACCTATGCTAACAGAAAGAATAATGAAAATATTTACACCCTTACCTGGGATCTGGCTTTAAAAAAAACAAATAAACCCCGTTTTGTTTATACTCACCTGATGATGCCACATTATCCCTATTATTTTGACAAGAATGGGAAAGAGCAACCATTTGAAACATTGCTGGAAGATAACCAGGTAAATCAAGAGGCTTATATTGAATACCTGCAATATGCCAATAAAAAACTACTGGCATTAGTTGATCATATACTCAATTCATCGGCATCTCCTCCTATCATTGTGCTGATGGGAGATCATGGTTTCCGGCATTTTAAACAGCCGGTTGAATCAAAATATTATTTCCTGAACCTTGTTTCTATTCACCTGCCTACAAAAAATTACCAGGGTTTCAGCGATAGCCTCACCGGTGTCAATTTGTTCCGGACTTTATTGAATACTGAGTTTAAACAGCAGCTCCCTTTCCTGAAAGATTCTACCAGTTATTTAATGGATTAATCAAATTTGTTTCAGCGATTTTATCATCTATTTTTGTACTGTATGTTTGACCCAAAGAAAATATTAGTGCTGGCCCCGCACACAGATGATGGTGAGCTGGGTTGCGGCGGCAGTATTGCAAAGTTTTGCGCAGAAGGTAAAGAAGTTTACTACGCTGCTTTTTGTCTTTGTTCAAAATCATTGCCGGCATCTTTACCATCCAATACACTGGAATTGGAATGCCGGAAGGCAACAGCTATATTAGGTATCCCTTCTTCTAATCTTATCTTATTTAATTAAGAAGTTAGAAACCTGCCGCAGTTTCGCCAGCAAATTCTGGAAGAGTTGTTACAATTAAATGCAACTATCAACCCTGATTTGGTATTGCTACCTGCAGCATCAGATATTCACCAGGACCATCAGGTTATTCATCAGGAAGGAATGAGGGCTTTTAAAAATGTGACCTTTGCCGGATATGAATTGCCCTGGAACAATTACAGCTTCCACACTAATTTTTTTATCCGCTTATCAGAAACAGAATTAAATAAAAAAGTTGAATCCCTGAAATCTTACCAATCTCAATCTCACCGCAACTATATGCAGGAAGATTTTACCCGTTCATTAGCGAAAGTTAGAGGTGTGCAGGCTAATGCTGCTTATGCCGAAGTATTTGAAATTTATAAATGGATTGTGTAATACCTACCATCCAATTTTTTCTCCAAATTTTCCCAATCCAAAGTAGTCATTCAGTTTCATATTTAAACCAAGCTGGTTAAATGCTGTATTACTCTGGTAATAAGCCCTTGCATAGCGGATTTGCAGTTTGCCAAGTAACACACCAACTCCCATTGAAAACCCATTTAATCCATTGGTGGCATTGCCAATATTCAACTCTTTTCTTCGCAAAAAATTATAGCCAGCCATTACTTCTACATGATTGCCGGGATAAACAGTGGTGGCCAATACAAAATGATTCATCAGCTTATCAAAAGAGAATTTTTTATTACTGCTGTTTTCAAATCCATTCTCGTTGTTGAAGCTGGTGTCGTTATAATTAATATTAAACTGGTGAAGCCGCTGGGCAGTAAGTGAAAAACTGAATGGTGCTTTTGATAAACGTTTAGTTATGCCAATCTGCAAATCAAATGGCAGATCATCCGGGTCAGTACCATCATACTTCTTTAATTGAGTTCCCATATTTTTTGCTACAAGAGAAGCAGAAAAGAGTTTAGAGGAATCATGAAACAAAACCCCAACATCCATTGCTAATCCGGTGGAGTTATATTGACCATAGTTTGAACTGATAAACTTTAGTGTTGCACCGTAATTCCAATTGTCTAAGTAGCTTCTGGAAGCCGATACCTGCATTACCCAATCTGTCGGCCTGAATTTACCGAATACATTTCCGGAAGCATCTGTTTCCGAGGTATTGCCATAACTGAAATAATTAAGCCCTCCGGAAAAATTGGTGTTTAATTTTTCATTGCGATAGCCTAATGACAAGTGATACACCTTTATGCCCCCATAAAAATCGTTGAACACTGCATTCATTTGTGTGTGCATGGATGGTTTTAGCAGTGCCGGATTATTAAAAACCAATCCCACATCATTAGAAGATTGAGAAACATTTACTCCACCTAAAGCAGTTAGCTGTGGAGTATTGGACAGCTTAAGAAAGTTAAATACAGAATTTCCGCCGAGGGTTTGGGCAGAACAGTTGGCAAACATGAACATCAACAATATTGTGAACCGGAAATTCAAAGCACAACGAAAATAAGCCATTGCCAAAAGAAAATCCTCCCTTATAAAAGAGAGGATTTCTTACTTCCCGGCTATGCCGGGCAAGCCTTAACAACCAACATGAATAATGATAACAACGAAAAAGAAAGTTGGTTGAGTAATGCTTAAAAATATTTTTAGCCAACCAATGCCAGTTCCAATACCTGGTTCATAGTTTTTACATAATAAAATTTGATGCCTTTGATAAACTCAGGGTCTATTTCCAATACATCCTTTTCGTTCTGCCAGCAAAGAATGATTTCTTTCATTCCGGCTCTCTTGGCTGCCAGCACTTTTTCTTTTATTCCACCTAC
>JAJAZO010000283.1 GCA_026785745.1 Chitinophagaceae bacterium
ATTGCTTTTTTAAAAACTATATCCTCATTATTCAGTACCTGATAAAAACCAGACTCTCTCCATTTATACCTTGCCAGTGATGCTTTCAGTCGCTGTTGAAGTAATGCTTTTTCCTGTACAGAAAACATTTTGAGTCGTAAAGAATCGGGAGCTGCATTGATAATATTATTCAATATATCAGCCCCGTTAAAATTATTGGCATAATCGGTTGCAGCAGGATATTGCTCTATCTGCTGTTTATGCTGGAGAAAGTAATTATAAATATAGCTATTGAATTTGCCATCGCTTACAAGCCGCAGCATTTTTTGCATGGCACGGCTGGTATCAATCGGAACAAATATATTGGGAGTGATGCCATCGCCACCAAACAGAGTGTCTTTGCAACTGGTGGTAAATATTTTCCCGGTATTATGAATTTTTAATGAATCGGCAGACAGCATTTCACCACTGCTATACCGGTCCCACAATTCATCCATATAAACTTTTTTCCCTTTTTGATAGGAACGCTGAATGCTGCGGCCAAGCGGTGTATAATACCTTGCAATAGTCAATCGAATTGCTGAACCATCACTTAAGGGATACTGCTCCTGTACCAAGCCTTTTCCAAAAGTTCTGCGGCCAATGATGGTTGCCCTGCACCAATCCTGCAAGGCACCGGCTAATACTTCGCTGGCACTGGCTGTTAATTCATCTACCAGCAATATTAATTTGCCTTTTTCAAACAAACCGGGGCGTTTGCAACGATATTCTCTTTTCTTACTGTTGACTCCCTCTGTGTACACTACTAATTTATCACCTTCTAAAAATTCATCTGCCATATCCACGGCTTCATTCATAAAGCCTCCGCCATTTCCCCGCAAATCAAAAACAAGACTTTTTAATCCTCGCTTTTGCAGATTTTCCATAGCCTGCATAAACTCTTCGTAACTGTTTTCAGTGAATTTATTCAGTTTGATATAGCCGGTTATTTTATCAACCATATAAGCAGCATCAACAGACGAAACAGGAATGGTACCCCTGGCTACCGTTATACTTTGTATTTTACTTCCTCTCAGTATTTGCATTACAGCTTTCGAACCTCTTTCACCACGGATATATTTTTTTATACTGTCAATATTAGCCACCTTATATGTAAGGGGCACATTATTTACAGCCAGAATTTTATCGCCTATTTGCAAACCAGCTTTATCGCTGGGGCCGTTTGGCATTACATACACCACATTTACCGTATCACTGAAAATATTGAACTGAACACCGATGCCTTCAAAGTTTCCGGCGAGGTCTTCATTAGCTGCTTTTAAATCAAACGGTGGAAAATAAACTGAGTGGGGGTCAAGTTCACTCATCATTTCCTGTATAGCCCGGCCTTCTAATGAGTCAATACGGACGGAATCAACATATCTCAACTTAATCAGGTCAACAGCTTCCTGTAGCGAACTACGACTATTGGAAGAAAAGAAACCTTTACTGTTGCCACTCTGGCTGCCCAGGTTATAGCCAAAAAGCATTCCCACTATCATTACAATCGAAAAAAGCAGCGGCAGCCAAACCTGCAATTTTTTATTCCCCATCATACACCTTTATTATGTAATTTGACGCAAAATAACCAAAAGTTGCTGGTTGCTGGTTACTTGTTTCATGGCCGGTTCAGAAACTATACGGTTGCCTGATAAAATTCAGGGCATCTCTAAAAAATAATCCATACAAGAGTTCTCTACTCAAAAAGAGTTTCTTTTGGTTAACTCTTGGAGGGTTTTCAGAGATACCCTTCATTTTTAAAGAAACCAGAAACGCTTAATAAGTATATGCCATCAACCATACTCATAGCAGATAGCGGAGCAACAAAGGCAGAATGGTGCTTGCTAACTAACGGCAGAAAAAAAACCATAATTACACAAGGCATCAGCCCTTATTTTCTCAATACAGGACAAATAACTGAGTTATTATTAAAAGAATTGAAACCGAAACTGAAAAATGTTGAGGTGGATGAGGTTTATTATTATGGTACTGGCTGTGCCAACCCGGTCAATGCAAAATCAGTAAAGAAAGCGGTAAGTAAAGTTTTTGAAGGTGCCAGAGTAAATGTAAACCACGACCTGATGGGAGCTGCCAGGGCTTTGTGCGGGGAAAAAAAAGGGGTGGCCTGTATTCTTGGTACTGGTTCCAATTCTTGTTACTACGATGGAAAGAAGATTGTAAAAAACAGTCCCGGCCTTGGTTATGTGTTGGGAGATGAAGGAAGTGGTGCCTACCTCGGTAAAAAAGTAATTCAGTATTACCTGTATGGCACTTTTGATGATGAACTGAGAGGAAGATTTGATTTAACTTATACTACCAATACGGCTGAAATATTGGAGAACGTATATAAAAAGCCTTTACCTAACCGTTATCTTGCCAGCTACGCCAGGTTCCTGGCGGATAACCGGGGGCATTATATGATTGAGAATATTATTGAAGATGGTTTAAATGATTTTTTCTTTACCCATCTTTGTAAGTACAGGGAAACCTGGACACTGCCCATACACTTTGCCGGAAGTGTTGCATTTGGTTTTAAGGATGTGTTGCAGCAACTTTGCAACAGTTATGAGTTTGAACTGGGCAAAATAATGAAGAATCCGATGGAAGGATTAGTAGAGTATCACCGTTAAAAAGAATGGAGGCATGGCATTTAAAAAAATAACAGAACAATCGAGCAATTACCGTCACCTTGAAAAAATGACGGTGGGTGAGATACTGGAGAATATTAATGCAGAGGATACAACTGTTCCAGAAGCAGTTGGAAAAGCAATCCCTCAGATAGAAAAATTGGCGGAAGTGGCGAGTGACAAAATGCTGATGGGTGGCAGAATGTTTTACATTGGAGCAGGTACCAGCGGTAGACTAGGGATTGTAGATGCCAGTGAATGCCCACCAACGTATGGGGTGCCTTATGGGTTAGTGATAGGTATTATTGCCGGTGGAGAAAAAGCAATAACTACAGCAGTAGAATTTGCTGAAGATGATAAAGAGCAGGGTTGGAAGGATTTATTGGAATATGATGTAAGTGATAAGGATGTAGTAATTGGAATAGCTGCAAGTGGAACAACTCCGTATGTTATTGGTGCATTGGAAGAATGCAGAAAAAGGGGAATCATTACAGGAAGTATTTCCTGCAATCCCGATTCACCGGTAAGTGCTGCTGCCGATTTTCCGATAGAAGTTGTTGTAGGACCTGAGTTTGTAACTGGCAGCACAAGAATGAAAAGTGGTACAGCCCAAAAATTAGTGTTGAATATGATTTCGACCACTGTAATGATTCAGCTGGGCAGGGTAGAAGATAATAAAATGGTGAATATGCAACTAACGAACGATAAGTTGGTTGACAGAGGAACTAAAATGCTGATGGAAAGAGTAAAAATGACGGATTATGAAACAGCCAAAGAACTGCTCTTAAAATACGGCAGCGTAAAAAAAGCTGCCGATTCTGTTGCTAAATGATTTGCTTTTTGCTATTTTCTATCTATATTGCATCTCTGACAAATACAAAGTGGTAAATAACTACACACATACCGGTACTACTTCTGTTGTGATAAATTTCATTACATCAGCAACTACCACAACAACCCGTTAAGGGTTCTACATTTTCATATCAATACATGGGCAGTTTGCTGTAAGAAGACGAAAGTCGCTTATCGCTTCATATCATTTTCAACATTCAAATTTCAATTATGCAGGTTTTAAAATTCGGAGGCACTTCAGTTGCCAACGCAGAAAATATCAGTAAAGTAGTTGCTATTGTAAAGGAAACAGTAAAGAAAGATACAACGGTAGTTGTAGTATCTGCACTGGGTGGTGTTACAGATTTGCTGCTGGGTGCAGCAGCATTAGCTGCTGATGGAGATGAGTTATACAAGGAAAAACTAACAACGATAGAACAACGGCATATTGAAGCAGTAAAGCAACTGATACCTGTTGCGCAGCAAAGCCAGTTGTTGAGTTTAGTAAAAAAATCATGTAACGAGATAGAAGATATTTGTAACGGCATTTTCCTGTTAAGAGAATTGACGGCAAGATCAAAAGACAGGATCGGCAGCTATGGCGAATGGCTTTCATCACAAATAATTGCTGCCAAGTTTAAAGCAGACGGAACAGATGCAGTTTGGAAAGACGCAAGAGAACTGATAACGACTAATTCCGATTTTACTTCTGCGGAAGTTGATTTTGTTGCAACAGATAAAAAAATCAATGATTTCTTTTCGGGTGAAAAGTCTTCTTTATTTATTCTCCCCGGTTTTATTGCAGCAGACAGGAATGGAGTTACAACAACTCTTGGAAGAGGTGGGTCAGATTATACAGCTGCTATACTGGCATCTGCCTTACAAGCAGACCTGCTGGAAATATGGACTGACGTAAGTGGTATGATGACGGCAGACCCACGGCTGACAAACAATGCCCGTATCATACCTAATATTTCATATCAGGAAGCGATGGAACTATCTCATTTCGGTGCTAAGGTTATTTACCCGCCAACCATTCAGCCGGTGATGAGTAAAGGAATACCGGTTTGGATAAAAAATACTTTTGCTCCTGCTGATAAAGGAACTGTGATAGAATCGCTGACAAAAGGGAAAGGAGATATAGTAAGAGGAATTTCTAGTATCAACAATATTGCATTGATAAGCCTTGAGGGAAGTGGGATGATTGGTATTCCCGGTTTTTCTAAAAGATTGTTTGAAGCATTAAGCAGTGAGAAGATAAATGTGATTTTAATTACACAAAGTTCTTCAGAGCATTCTATTTGTGTTGGTATTGATTCTTCCTCGGTAGAAAAAGCCAAGCAGGTGGTGGATGCTGCATTTGCCAATGAAATTGCATTGCAAAAAGTGGAACCATTGATAATTGAGGCAGAGCTTTCCATTGTAGCACTGGTAGGGGAGAGTATGAAAAATCATACTGGTATCAGCGGACGAATGTTTAGTGCCATGGGCCGAAATGGTGTTAATATCCGGGCTATTGCACAAGGTTCTTCTGAAAAAAATATTTCGGCAGTTATAGCGACCAAGGATGTACGCAAAGCTATCAACGTTCTGCATGAAGAGTTTTTTGAAACAACCTATAAACAGGTAAACTTGTTCATCACCGGTACTGGCAATGTGGGGGCTAAATTATTGGGTCAGTTGAAGCAGCAATTAGATTTTCTGCAACAGCAAATGCGCCTGCAGGTAAGAGTAGTTGGATTATCTAATAGCAGAAAAATGCTGATTGATGAAGAAGGGATTAATCTTGATAATTGGAAAGAAAAATTGGATGCAGGAGAAACAGCCAGCCTTCAAAAATTAATAGACGAGATCATCAGCCGGAATCTTCGTAATTCTGTTTTTGTTGATATAACAGCGAATGATAAAGTAGCAATGGTGTACGACCAGTTTCTCCAAAAAAGTATTTCAGTAGTTGCCTGTAACAAAGTAGCGGCATCTTCTGCGTATAGCAATTATAAAAAATTAAAAGATCTTTCAAGAGAATTCAACAGTCAGTTCTTGTTCGAAACGAATGTGGGTGCCGGATTGCCGGTTATTGCTTCTTTGAGTGATTTGGTACATAGTGGTGACCGGGTAAATAAAATGCAGGCGGTATTAAGCGGCACATTAAATTTTGTTTTTAATAATTATGATGGCAGTCGTCTTTTCGCCGATGTGGTAAAACAGGCACAAGATGAAGGCTATACCGAACCAGACCCAAGGCTTGACCTTGGTGGAACGGATGTTATGAGAAAAATATTGATACTTGCTCGGGAAGCAGGAGAAACGATGGATATGGAGGATATTGCTAACAACTCCTTTATGCCAGCCAGTTGTATGCAGGGCAGTGTAGCAGATTTTTATGCTGCCATGGCAAAGGAAGAAGCACATTTCAAAAAATTATTGGATAAAGCAAAGGCAGATGGCTGCATACTTAAATTTGTTGCCTCTTTTGACAATGGAAAAGCTTCTGTCGGATTACAACATATAGATCCAAAGCATGACCTTTACCATCTATACGGGAAAGATAATATTGTATTGTTTTATACTAATCGCTATAAAGAACAACCAATGGTGGTAAAAGGAGCCGGTGCAGGTGCAGAGGTAACAGCAAGTGGTGTATTTGCAGATATTATCAGGGCAAGTAAAGTGTAGAAAATAAAAAATCAGAAAGGTGGAATAAGAAATAAGAAAGGATGGCTTCTGGAAGTGTAAATTACTTTCTCATTATTTATTTTTCTGTTCTTTATTTCTAATTTAATAACAGTAATGAAACAAGTAAGAATAAAATCTCCCGGTACTGTTGCAAACCTTGTTTGTGGCTTTGATATTCTTGGTATGGCTTTGAATGAGCCGTATGATATAATGGAAGTGAAACTATTGGATGAACCAAAAGTCATTATTCATAACCGGGACAATTATAATTTACCTACCGAACCGGAAAAGAATGTAGCCGGAGTTGTTTTTTTATCGGTGATGGAGAAAGTGGGTGGTACTGTTGGGTTTGAAGTAACGATAGAAAAGCATATTAAACCCGGAAGCGGTATTGGCTCCAGTGCGGCGAGTGCAGCAGGAGCAGCCGTTGCTGCTAATCATTTATTGGGAAATATTTTTTCTAGTGATGAAGTGGTGCAATTTGCTATGAATGGAGAAAAGCTTGCATCCGGAGTAAAGCATGCAGATAATATTGCGCCTTGTATATTAGGTGGAGTAACACTTATCCGCAGTATTCACCCGTTGGATATAATTCACCTGGCTTCACCTGATTTGTTTGTAACAGTGGTACATCCACAAATAGAAGTAAGAACTTCTGATGCAAGACAAATTTTACGTCAGCAGGTTTTATTGAAAGATGCCATTAAGCAATGGGGAAATATTGCAGGGTTGGTTACAGGGTTTATGAAAAATGATTTAGACCTTATTGGTCGTTCATTAGAAGATGTGATTATAGAACCAATCCGGAGTATCCTTATTCCCGGCTTTCATGAAGTAAAAACAAATTGCAAAGAAGCTGGTGCATTAGGTGGAGGCATCTCTGGCTCCGGGCCCTCTATATTCATGCTTAGTAAGGAAGAAAAAACTGCTAAGGCGATTGAATCAGTAATGAAGGATGTTTATAACAAAATAGGAATTGATTATAATACGTATGTAACAACCATTAATAAGAAAGGCGTTGAAATACTATAG
>JAJAZO010000284.1 GCA_026785745.1 Chitinophagaceae bacterium
AAAGAACTGACTTCGAAAAACTGATCATGGAAGTTTCTACCGATGGAACGATTCATCCGGAAGAAGCGGTGAAGCAGGCTTCAAGAATTCTGATTCAGCATTTGATGATCATTACTGACGAGAACATCACTTTCGACAATAAAGAAGAAAAGAAAGAAGACCTGGTGGATGAACAAACTTTACAACTGCGTAAAGTATTGAAAACTCCATTGGAAGATCTTGATCTTTCTGTAAGGGCTTTCAATTGTTTGAAAGCAGCGAAAATTAATTCATTGAGTGAGCTGGTACAATACGAACAGGAAGACCTGATGAAATTCCGCAACTTCGGTCAGAAATCACTGGCTGAAATTGAACAAGTGCTTACTGAAAGAGGTCTGCATTTTGGAATGGATTTAGTGAAATTGGGTATTGATCTTAGCGAATTCTAAACGAGTCAGGACTAAAAGAGTCGTGAGTCAGGAGTCTTTCTCCAGACTCATGGCTCACGACTCCAGACTATTCTATAACAGTAGGTTGTAATTCCTGACACGGTACAACTGAATATCCTTCGACTCCGCTCAGGATTAATGCGGAAGAAGATTATCTTAAAATTAAACGTCATGCGTCACGGAGACAAAGTAAAAAATTTAGGCAGAAAGAAAGCACACAGAGATGCGTTGCTTAGCAACCTTGCCTGCCAGTTGATTCAGTATAAAAAAATCGTTACTACTACTGCTAAAGCAAAAGCTTTAAGGGTGTATGTAGAGCCATTAATTACCAAAGGAAAAGAAAACACTACTCATCAGCGTCGTGTGGTATTCAGTTACCTGCAGGACAAAGAAGCTATTAAAGAATTGTTTGGTGCAGTAGCTGAGAAAGTAGCTGGTCGTCCCGGTGGATATACCCGTATCATTAAATTAGGAGCAAGGGTTGGTGACAATGCTGAAACAGCAATGATCGAACTGGTTGACTTCAATGAAATTTATGGTAAGGGTAAAGGTGAAGCGAAAGCAGCTACCAGGAAAACCCGTCGTGCCGGTAGTACAAAAAGTAAAGCCGAGGGTGATACCAAACCACAGGCTGCGTCAGCAAAGACGAAAGATGACTTAACGAAAATTGAAGGAATTGGAGAAAAAGCAGCAAAAGCATTAAATGCCTCAGGTATTAATACCTATGCAGATATGGCTAAATCCTCACCGGAAGAACTCAAAACATTGCTGGACATGGCAAAAGGCCAGTTCAATGCTGCTGATACAACAACGTGGCCTGAACAGGCCTCAATGGCAGCCGCAGAAAAGTGGGATGAATTGAAGGAATGGCAGGATAAACTTATTGGTGGCCGCGAAGCATAAGTGTCGAATCTGAATTTATTGAAGGGTTGCTGATAGCAACCCTTTTTTATTGCAATAATTTTTTTACCATTATTGCACTAACAGTAGTTTATCCAAAAATGAAGTATTTTCACCAACGCCGCTTGCTGTATCATTTATCAACTGTATAAACCAAAAAAATGGTTCATTCATCCAACAGGGCTTTGCAGCAATTCCGGAATGAAGTTGGAATTAAGTTCCAGCTTTATAACAGCCTTTTTACCTCTTTACCATTTCACCGGATAGAAAAAACGGGTATCCTGCTGTCACTTCTTTCGAATAATTGCGAAGAAGGGTATAAAAAGAAATTAAGCCCGGTTGAAATCATTGACGATTTTTTCAACAAGCATACAACGTATGCGAAGGAGAATGAACGGAATGATTTATTGTTCCGCTTTGTACAATATATAGAAAGGCAGGTGGTACTGTTTGATGCGCTGGAAGATGCAGCTTTCAGGAATGTGCATGACCTGAATGGTGCCGGAACCCTGAAGCATCTTGAATCGGAAGTGATACAGGGAGATAAGGAAGATGAACTGACTAAAAAACTTAAAGACTTTGCCATACGACTGGTATTGACAGCTCACCCCACACAGTTTTATCCTGGCTCTGTGTTAGGCATCATTAACGATTTGTCGAGGGCCCTGGCCGACAACAATGCTGGTCTTATTAATACTTACCTGCAACAACTTGGCAAAACACCTTTCTTTAAAAAGAAAAAGCCGACACCGTATGATGAAGCAGTAAGTCTTATCTGGTACCTGGAAAATGTTTTTTACCAGGCGGCGGGAAGAATTATTTCTACATTAAAGAATTATTTTCCTGATGCGGTGGATAAAGATAACCCTGTTATCCGAATGGGTTTCTGGCCCGGTGGCGACAGGGATGGTAATCCCTTTGTAACAAGTGAAATTACCTTGCAGGTGGCCGATGCATTAAGAGGTGGTATCATCAAATGCTATTATCTTGATGTAAGGAAGTTGCGGAGAAGGTTGACTTTTGAAGGAGTAGATGTGTTGTTGCAAGAGCTGGAGAATAAATTGTACAACAATCTTTTCATACCCGGCTTTAAAACCAACCTGGAAAAAGAGGAAATACTGCAACCGTTATTGCAGATTAAAGATATTGTTATTCATCAGCACAATGGCTTATTCCTGCACATGGTGAATAACCTGATCAATAAGATTGAAATTTTCGGTCTGCATTTTACTACACTGGACATCCGCCAGGAAAGTACGGTGCATACAAAAGTGCTGGAGGCTATTGCGAATAAAGGTATTGCACTGCCGGATAATTATACAAGCCTTGCCGACAATGAAAAAATTAATGCCCTTAGCTCTATCACCACTACGGTGGAGGCTGATTTGATGGAAGAGCCAGTCTATAAAGACACGTTGAAATCAATTGCTGTTATTAAAACAATCCAGCAATACAACGGTGCTGAAGGTTGTAATCGATACATCATCAGCCAGTGCAACAGTGCTTTAAATGTAATGGAAGTGTATGGTTTATTTCTGTTAGGCGGATGGAAGCAGGAAGAGATGAATTTTGACATAGTGCCCTTGTTTGAGACAATAAATGATTTGCAACATGCAGCAGCGGTGATGAGGACATTATACACCAACCCGGTTTACAAGGTACACCTGCAACGAAGAAATAACCGGCAAACGATTATGCTTGGGTTTTCAGATGGTACCAAAGACGGCGGCTACCTGATGGCTAACTGGAGTATTTATAAAGCAAAAGAAGAACTAACAGCCATATCCAGGCAGTATGATATGGATGTGATATTTTTTGATGGCCGTGGGGGGCCGCCTTCAAGAGGTGGTGGAAAAACGCATAAGTTTTACGCTTCAATGGGTCATAATATTTCTAATAAGGAAATACAACTGACCATTCAGGGACAAACAGTGAGTTCTAATTTTGGAACAATAGATGCGGCTCAGTTTAATATTGAACAGCTATTAAATGCCGGCATCTCCAATGATTTATTTTCTAATAAGGATATTACACTCACAGAAAAAGAAGAAACACTGCTACAGGAG
>JAJAZO010000285.1 GCA_026785745.1 Chitinophagaceae bacterium
GTCTGCTGGTGGATGATGCACATGGCTTTGGCACATTAGGCAAAACAGGTGCCGGTGCCGGTGAAGAGCAGGGTGTGCAGGATAAAATTGACTTATACTTTTCTACGTTTGCCAAATCAATGGCCTCCATCGGCGCTTTTATTGCCGGTGATAAACAGATCATTGATTATATCCGCTATAATATCCGCAGCCAGATATTTGCCAAGAGTTTACCAATGCCATTGGTAGTGGGCAACCTGAAACGATTAGAATTATTAAAAACACAACCGCAGCTAAAAGATAAATTGTGGGAGAATGCATTAAAACTTCAGAAGGGTTTAAAAGAAAGAGGTTTTGATATTGGCAAAACAGATTCTGTTGTTACTCCTATCTATATGAAAGGAGATGTACCCGAAGCCACTGCGATGGTAATGGACATCCGGGAAAATTATCACATCTTTTGTTCGATAGTAGTGTATCCCGTTATTCCGAAAGGGCATATTATTTACCGGCTTATTCCAACTGCAGTGCACACCGATGAGGATATTCAAAAAACACTGGAAGCTTTTTCCGAAACCAAGAAAAAATTAGACGCCGGTGAATATAAGGTAGAAACCATTCCCGATATGGCTGACACAACCGCTAAGCGGTTTGATTACCTGACCGAAAAATTGAAAAATAAATAATAAACAATTGCACTTTTAAACCCCGCTCAAACCGGGGTTTTTTATTTATACGGCAAGCTGGTTTACCCTGTTTCCATTACATTTACAACTATAAAATTTTGCACTATGCGTAAGCTATCCCTCTTCCTGTTTTTGCTTCCATTATTTGCAGTAGCCCAGAAAAAAGAAATCACTTTAGAAGACATTTATAAAAAAGGTACTTTTCGTGGCGAGTTTGTGCCTGCCAAATTTGATGAAACTAAAAAAGACCCGGAAATAAAAGCGGAAGATCTTAAAGATGAAACAGGCAAATCTATCGGGGAACCCGATGATGTAATTCATAGTTCCTCCAATTCCAATATTGTTTTGATCCGTAAAAATATTGAGCAGATTTACCGCCACTCCTCTAAAGCCAATGTTTACATGTATGATGTGGCTGCTAAAAAATTAACAAAACTTGACAGTGAAAAACTGTTGCACCCAACCTTGTCACCTGATGGCAGTAAAATAGCTTTTGTAAAAAACAACAATCTTGTTCTCTACGATATTGCTACTAAAAGTGCAAGGGCCATTACCACCGATGGCAAATGGAATTATATCATCAACGGAAATTGCGACTGGGTGTATGAAGAAGAATTTTCTTTTACTCAGGCCTATCAATGGAGCCCAAAAGGGAATTACATCGCCTACTATCGTTTTGATGAAAGTAAAGTAAAAGAATTCCAGTTCACTCAATTTGATAATACGTATAACAAGCAATACACTTATAAGTATCCAAAAGCAGGCGAAGAAAACTCCAAAGTGGAAATTCATGTGTATGATATTGCCGGCAATAAAGATGTAAAAGCCAATTTCGAGCAAGGCGATATATACATTCCCCGCATCAAATGGACACAGGACGACAATTCATTAGTTGTGTTTTGGATGAACCGGCATCAGAATGAATTGAAGTTATTGCTGACAAATGCAAAATCCGGGGCCAGCAATCCCCTGTACCAGGAAAAAAACAAATACTACATTGACATTAACGATGACTGGCAGTTTACCAAAGATGGCAAGAGCTACCTTTTTACCAGCGAAATGAATGGCTTTAACCATATCCACCTGAACAGTATTGATGGTAAAGTAAAAACACAGATCAGTAAGGGTAATTATGAAGTAACAGAAATAAACGGAGTGGATGAAGCTAATAAAATGGTTTTCTATACCATGGCTTATCCCCGCCCGATGGACAGAAATTTATTTGTAACTGATTTTACAGGTAAAAAAACAACACAGCTTACTCAAGGTGAAGCATGGCATCGCACTGTGCTGAATAGCAACTTTACACAATTCTACGACTACAGGTCGGACTTGAACACCCCGCAGGTTGTAACACTTAATAATATTGCAACTGATAAAAAGAATGGAATAAGTACAGCTCTTATAAAAATAGTAAATGAAAACACAAAGCTTAAAGGGAAAATAGAAGAGTATGGTATCGGCAAATCCGAATTCATTAAAGTACCCAACAGCAAAGGTGATACACTGAATGGCTGGATGCTGAAACCCAGAGATTTTGATGCTTCCAAAAAATATCCGGTTCTATTTTGCAACTATGGAGGCCCCGGATCACAACAGGTGGCAAACCGCTTTGGCGCAGTAAGTATGTGGCACCAGATGCTGGCAGAAAAAGGGTTTATCGTTGTAAGTGTTGACAATACCGGCACTGGCTATCGTGGCGAAGAATTTAAAAAGAAAACTTACCTTCAACTCGGCAAGTTTGAAATAGAAGACCAGATAGATGCTGCCAAATATATTGGTAAACTTTCTTTTGTAGATAATAATAATATAGGTCACTGGGGCTGGAGCTATGGTGGCTTTATGAGTGCATTAGCCATTACCAAAGGCAATGAAGTTTTCAGTGCTGCAGTATCGGTGGCTCCGGTTACCAACTGGAGGTTCTATGATAATATTTATACCGAACGGTATATGCAGACCCCGCAAGAAAATGCGAAGGGTTATGATGATAACTCTCCCATCAACTTTACGGACAAGATAAAAGGCAAGTACCTGATCATACACGGTATGGCCGATGATAATGTGCATTTTCAAAACGCTACTCAAATGATATCAGCGTTGGTAAAAAGCAATATTGATTTTGAAAGTGCTTATTATCCCAATAAGAATCATGGTATATCCGGCCAGATTGATAATACCACCATGCATCTATGGGGCAAAATGACAAACTGGATTTTGGAGAATATGGGTAATAAAAATACTAAAAAGCCAATAAGCCAGCGAAGCAACTGAAAGGGTTTTAGTACCGACTCGTCATACACCAGATTGACTGAAATAAAGAGGCTGTACAAAGGATATTTTTAAAAAATATCTCCACAATACAAAGTCTTGTTTTTCAATTATTCTATTCTTCGTGGCTTAGCGGCAAAATTTTATTTTTTTCCCGATGCTAAAGTTCAGCGAAACCCATTTATATTTAACAATAATAATATAAAAACAACCATTTATGTACCTGCAAGTTCATCTGCTTTTTTTCATTCTCAGTGTACCTTTTTTAACAACCAATGCGGCAACACCACCTTCCGTAAATGATTTTAAACAAGCATTTGAAAAGAAAATGCAGTATTTGAAACCCACTGGTTATGAAAAGCGTACTGTCAAATTTGTTCAGGTAACCCCCGGAAAAGCTACTGGTAGTAATTATCCGTTTAAGGTTTCAGCTTACATACATGACTACGATGAAGGCTATTCAGCCAATAACTATTACGGTCAATCCTGTCTTGGCAAAATTGATAACTGGATATTTACCATGTATCAGGATGAATTTGATGAATGGATTGTTCAGGGCAAATTTTCAGTTACCGGTGATGCACTTACATGTGCAGATAACCCTTCGCAAGGTGTTATGTCTATTCCTATGGAAGCTGTACCCGGAACCGAATATAAACCCGTTATAAATAACCCTGGCAATCAAAAACCAACTACGGTTAAAACTGAAACCAACAAACAAGTTCCATCTTCTTTATACATCGGTGAGTATGCCTGTTATGGAACAGGCGGACGCTTAATGGCAGGCATGGGTTTTACATTATTAAATGGAGGAAATTATTATGATCTTGATAAAAGAAGAGGTGGCAAGTTTACTTACAACGCACAAAAAGCTACTATCAGTTTTAGCGGTGGGTTTCTTGGCGGGCAGACTGGAAAAAACGTAACTGTAACAGGCTTTCAACTTTCCAATACAGTTTATTGTGAGCCATGGAAATAAAAATATAAAAGAAAAATTTCTATACTACTCTATTGATTTGGTCAAAGAGCAGACGGATGTACTCAGAATGGTTCGTAAAGGAAAGAACCAAGGCGGATAACACCGGCCACGGCGAAGCGAAGAGATTGAAAGGATTTTGATAATGTAGATATTCCCCTGTAATGAAAGTGCCCTATTCCCGGGCGTTTCTTATTTCCAGAAGGCCGCACAAAAAGAACCCCCACTCGAAAGTCGGGGGCCCTAATCAAAAAACATTAACCATTAAACCTTATCCTATGAAAATTCAATGTCAATATCGTTAATAATTATTTAATACCAATTTTTACTGTGTATTTTTTCGGTCATTTCTTCAAATAAGCGGCAAAAAAGCAAGATTGTTGACCCTGATCAATAGAACTGCAATAAACCGCATGCAAAAAAGCAGTTAGTCAGTATGGCCGCAATGGTTTGCACAATTATTCTACCTTCAATAACATTTAAACCACTTAGGGGTTATTAATACTATGAAAAAAACAGTTGTTGCCATAACTGGAGCCAGTGGCTCTATTTACGCTAAAATTTTATTGGAAAAATTGTTGCTGGCAAAAAGTCAATGGACGGATTTGTCGGTGGTAATGACAGAGAATGCGAAACTGGTTTGGCAAACAGAACTGAATAATGATGCGTTTAAAGATTACCCGGTAAAATATTATGGAACTACGGACTTCATGGCACCCTTCGCTTCAGGTTCAGGTCAGTATGATACAATGATTATTATTCCCTGTTCGATGGGCACACTTAGTCGTATCGCCACCGGCATTTCTAATGATCTGATTACAAGAGCCGCTGACGTTGTTCTGAAAGAAAGAAGAAAACTTATCTGTGTTGTTCGGGATACTCCTTACAACCTCATTCATATCCGCAACATGGAAACGGTGACGCTGGCAGGCGGAATCATCTGTCCGGCAACACCCTCATTTTACAGTCAACCAAAAACAATAGAAGAAGTAGCGGCTACTGTGGTGGACAGGATACTTGACCTTGCCGGTTTTGATATCAAAAGTTTTCGTTGGGGAAAATAAAGAATCCCGGTACTTCGATAAACTTAGTACATCGGGATTCTTTTTCAAGGGACATCATTCTAAAACACTACTTAATCCGTAAATCTTCCACCGGCATTTATCCAGTTAGTAATTTTTTGTTTTTCGGATGCTGGCAACAAACCAGTTGGCGGCATCGCAGATGGAGTGCCATCAACAGCTCTTACTCTTATCCTGTCTTTGTTAGCTACGATATTACAATCTACAGCAAAATTCATTCCGCCACTTGCACCGCTGGCATTATGACAACCGACACAGTTACCTTGTATCACATTTTGTACTGCTAAGAATAGTGGGCCCGCAGCCAAATTATTTACAACTACATTATTGGCAGAGCTGACACAATTATTTACATCTCTTGCAGAAATAGAATAAGTAGCAGCAGCCAGGTTTATAAAATTATTAGATGTCTGAAATGCTCCGGCGTTAATACTAAATGTGTACGGTCCGGTTCCGCCTGAGCCTGTTGCTACAATAGAACCGTTGTTTGATTCGCATGGTCTGTTGCCTGTTACCACTGTTGATACAGTAATGGTTACACCGGCACATGGATTAGGCGCTGTTAATGTAAATGATGCAGAGCCTGTACAACCATTTAAATCTTTTGCGACTATGGTATAAGTTCCCTGTCCAAGGTTATTAAAATTACCTGTTGCCTGAAACGTACCTCCATTGATATTAAATGTAAACCCGGTACTGCCTGATGCTGATGCCGAAATACTTCCATTTGTAGCCGCAGCAGTAGTAGGATTAATTGTTGTTGCTGTTACATTAATTGTAATACCGGTACAAGGATTTGGGGCCGTTAAGGTGAACACTGTTGACCCGGTGCACCCATTCAAATCTTTTGCAACCACTGTATAAGTACCCACAGCAAGATTTGCAAAATTGCCGGAGGCCTGAAATACACCTCCATTCAAATTATAAGTAAAACCAGAACTACCAGAAGCAGTAGCACTAATACTGCCATTACTAACTGTAGTAAATGTTGGATTGACAGTTGTACCAGTCACATTTATAGTTACTCCAGTACAGGGATTAATAGGTGTTAAAGTAAATGCTGTTGAACCGGTACAGCCCTCTGTATTTTTTGCCACGATGGTATATGAACCGGCTGCCAGAGCAGGAAAATTGCCAGATGTCTGAAATGCACTGCCATTAATACTATACGTAAATCCAGAACTACCACCCGAGGCACTTGCATTAATACTTCCATTGCTGGAACCGGTTATTGGATGTGATATTGTACCAGCAACAGTAATTGTTACTCCGGCACAAGGATTGGGCGGAGGTGTGGTGCCGCCTTTACTTCCACATCCATATACGACCAGTAGAGAAGAAAGGAGTATTACACTCAATAAACGAAAAGAATAAAGTTGTTTCACTTGTTGATTTTAATAATCAATCGGAAGGTTTTGAAAACAGGTTGCCTCTCTTTGAAAAAATCAACGATTGGTTACAGACTTTCCCTTTTTTGTTGCAAATGGTTTTATACCAATAGAAAACAATACACCACCGCTATTCAATTTTACCCTGCCATAACCTATACCGCTGAGTGGCAGTTTTACATAAGGCTCAACCATAAATGAAATATGCTTGCCTAAATTCCGTTGATACCCGCCTGATAAAGTAAGTGCAGAAAACAAATGCTTGTTCTCATTCTTCAATGTCTTTTTGCGGCTGTAGGAGGGGCCAGAAGGAGTATATTTATAAGTGTAATTATATGTTTCTTCTTTCATCAGGTAAGAAAAAATGCCTGCGGTTGCAAACAAACTTTGTTTTGCTAACTTACTAAAGTTGTAGCTAAGGCTGATTGGAATTTCATACACTTTGCAATCAGCATCTACTTTCTCCAGGTATGGATAATAAGTATAAAAATTAGCCGGTGGGTGATAAGCA
>JAJAZO010000286.1 GCA_026785745.1 Chitinophagaceae bacterium
AAATGTGACTTCTTTACTGGTATGTTTTTCCTGTCTGCTTTCGCCAAGGCTTCAGCAGTCAAGCCGTAGCTTTAGCGAAGGCGGGTTTTTTATAAAAATGTGACTTCTTTACTGGTATGTTTTTCGTGTCTGCTTTCGCCAAGGCTTCAGCAGTCAAGCCGTAGCTTTAGCGAAGATTTTATTGTTTAAGCAAAATGTGGTTTGTTTATATCCTTCGTTGTTCTGATGGTGATTTATACACAGGGTGTACAAACAATCTTGACGATAGAATTATCAGGCACAATAAAGGATATGTTGATGCTACCAAAAATAGAATTCCGGTAGATTTAATTTGTTATACTGCCTTTAAAAATCAAGATAAAGCATATGCTTACGAGAAATATTTAAAATCAGGTTCAGGCAGGGCATTTAAAAGCAAGCATTTAATATAATGGAGTGTGTGGGTCAAGCCGTCTCTAAAGCTATGGCTTGCAAGTCGAATCCCACCCTCTCCGCAAAAACACCAAAGCTTTGCTGATTTATAGCAAGGCTTTTTTATTACTGGTAAAATTAAATAACCAGGTTACACGAATAAAATACCGGGCAAAGGGTATTAGTCGAAAAAGGAAAGATTACTATATTGAACACGAAAAAAAATCAAGTATTATGAAAAGGATTGTGATTCTTGCAATTGGTTTGATTTGTTTTGGTAAAAGTGTCAGTGCACAAAAATTTCCAAGGCCAAATTGCACCACTACCGTAGGTGATGCCATGCTGAAAGAAGTGGATACTACAAAGGCAAGGGGAGTAAGTGATAATTACCATACCTGGGAAAATGGACAAGTGCTGCTGGTAAAATTTATGCCCGGAGGTAGTAAAATAATGAAAGATAAAGTGGCCTTATATGCAAAAGAATGGGAGAAGTATGCCAATATCACTTTCAAATTTGTGCCGGACACTACCCGGTTTACAAACATCCGGATTAAACTGGGAGCAGGGTTGGGGCACAATTCTGCGGTGGGGACTGAAGCCAATTTCAGAACTCAATCCACACAAACAATAAACTTTGATACACTTTTTTTTACCGATGGCGATTATTATGCGGGAAAGCTTCAAAAAAAGGGAGTAAGACCTCCTTATAATTTGAGCCAGTTGGTAAGTGAGGTAAAAGCAGATCCTAACCATTGGAATATTCCTGAACTGAAACGAGTGGTGATACATGAATTTGGCCATTCGCTTGGTCTGTTACATGAGCAAAGCTATCCGGGTGCAGTTAAATGGAAAAAAACCGATTCCGTTTATAATTATTACCAGGAAACACAAGGCTGGAGTAAAGAACAGGTTGACTTCAATGTATTTGAAGTGGCCAACCAATTTTATACAAATGGTACTACTTACGATCCCAGGTCAATTATGCATTATTCAATTAACCCCTGGGAAACAACCAACGGGTATTCGGTAAAGCAGAATGATGAGCTTTCTGCCGGAGATAAAACAATAATAGCGGCACTATATCCTAAAGACAAAAAGGAGTCAAGCTTAATTGTGCCAAAGGTGGATATTACCAATTTTACAAAACTTACGGTAATCAATAATACGATTAAGAAGGGCCTTTCTATTTATCCGGTGTTTGATTTAAAAACGAACTCAAAACTCGGTAAGGTATTTTTTGTGGCAAGGCTGACCAATGAGGAGGGCTATTATCTGGAAACGGATAATCAATATTATAATTGGGGCGGTACTGCAGCTACCTATTTAAAAATGAACTTGTTGCCTAATATAAAAGTCAGTTACAATAAAGCGAACCAGAAGAACCTGGAATTATTTTTCCCTTATTCAAAGATGCCGGAACTGAACGGCAAAAAAATAATGATTGTTTTTGCTGTTTATTTAGATGATGAATCGAACGGGCAGATGGATAAACTGATGTATTTTTCGATGACCAATCCGCTCAGTATTCCCAAGTAAGGATTTTGGAAATAAATGCTGAAAAGTGTATTTTACTCAGGGGGCAATATTTACTTAATCTCCTTTAAAAATAAGGAGTAAAATAAGGCCGAAAGCCATTATATTTGCACTCCTAATTCGGATCGGGAAGTAGCGCAGGCCGGTAGCGCACCTGGTTTGGGACCAGGGGGTCGCAGGTTCGAATCCTGTCTTCCCGACTTAAAATCAAGTGACTCTTTCGGGTCACTTTTTTTATGACATATAATAAATTGTATATTACTCCAACTTATTTCTAAAATTCTGTCATTCGACAGGATTTTCTATTTTGTGCCATATTTCTTCCCTTATGCATATTTTAATAACAGGCGGGGCCGGTTTTATTGGCAGTAACCTTATCCGGACATTATTTAAAAATGAACCGGGAATAATGATTACCTGTATTGATAATTTTGACCCGTTCTATTCAGCAGATTTAAAGCAATTAAATATCCGGGATTTTAAAGATAATCCCGTTTTTTATTTTTTATACAACGACATTGCGGTTACCTCTGCGCAAGAATTGTGTGAATTGATTCCAGAACCTGTTGATGTAATTGTTCATATAGCTGCAAAGGCAGGAGTAAGACCAAGTATTGAAAATCCGTTGTCGTATCAGCAAACAAACATTATCGGTTTGCAAACCATGCTGGATGTTGCCAAACAAAAAGGAATAAAACAATTTGTTTTTGCATCCAGCAGCAGTGTGTACGGAGTAAATGATCACTATCCCTGGAAGGAAGATGAACAACTGTTGCCAATAAGTCCTTATGCCATGACAAAGCTTTCAGGAGAAATGCTTGGCCATGTGTACAGTAAACTTTTCGGCATCCGGTTTATGGCATTGCGTTTTTTTACAGTCTATGGTCCTTCACAACGACCAGACCTGGCTATTCATAAATTTACAAAAGCAATACTGGCCGGCAAACCGATAACAATGTATGGTGATGGCAATAGCAGCCGGGATTATACTTATGTAGATGACATAGTGCAGGGAATAATTGCAGCTATGCACTATGATAAATCAGGCTTTGAAATCACGAACCTCGGAAATAGTTATGCCATTATCCTACAGGAACTTATAACTTCACTTGAAGAAATTACAGGTAAAAAGGCAATCATTGAGCAGTACCCGGATCAACCAGGTGATGTACCCAAAACTTTTGCTGATATTACAAAAGCGAAAGAGTTGTTTGGGTATAATCCCCAAACGCAACTGAAAGATGGGTTAAAAAAGTTTTATGATTGGTTTAAAACGAATGAAGAACTGCTGATGCAGTAATCACATCGTTACATCTGAAGTGTGGTTTACTTCTTTTTTTGCATGATAAACCTTCCTTACGTTATACGTTTTCTTATTCTGTGATTCAAAATAAGTTCTGGTATTAATATCTGCAATGATGCCGATAGTAATAAACTGGATACCGCCAAGCAACAAGATCAATCCTAATATCAGCAGCGGTTTGCCCCAGATATCATGCCCCATTAGTTTCAAAACAAGCAGGTAAATATTAATAGCGGCACCAATACCAAAACTTACAAAACCAATAGGACCAAAAAGATGCATGGGCTTTTGCATATACTTCCGCATAAAAACCATTAGCACCAGGTCACTCATTACTTTAAATGTGCGGTTGATGCCGTATTTACTTTTTCCATGTATCCGGGCATGATGGTTAACGTCTGCCTGGGTGATCTTTGCTCCCTGCATTTGTGCCAGTACGGGTATAAAGCGATGCAGCTCTCCATATAAGCCTAATTCTTCTGCAATTTCTCTTCTGAATACTTTTAATGTGCAGCCATAGTCTTTTATATAAACACCTGTCATACGACGGATAAGTGCATTGGCAATCTTGCTCGGAATTTTTCTCAGAATAAAACCATCCTTCCTGTTTTTTCGGTTTCCTGCCACTACATCCCAGTCTTCATCTTTTAATAACTGAAGCATGGAAGGAATGTCAGTGGGATCGTTTTGCAAGTCTCCGTCGAGCAGGGCTACGTACTTGCCCCGGGAATAATCAATGCCTGCCGTCATCGCCGTACTTTGGCCGTAGTTCTTTCTAAGTTCTACTAAAACCGATCTGTCGTCAGCATATTCCAGTATCTGTTGTTTGGTTTTATCAGAAGAGCCATCATCAACAAGCACAACTTCGTAATCAATGCCGCTTAATGCTGAACGGACGGATTCCATCAGGGGTTTGATATTATCCTGTTCATTCATTACTGTTAAACAACTGATAACTCTCGCATATGATTTCTAAATTATGGTAAAGGTACATTTTCAAAAAGAAAGAAGGGCTTGCAAAATGCAAACCCTTCTTTAAACAAATAACAAGCAGAACAAAGCTTATATAACTCCAGCCAGTTCAAGACTCCTTTTCTTCAACTTCCTGGTTTCTGTTTCTTCAATAATAGGCTCAGGTAAAAGAATCAGCGATGTACCATTTTCTTTCCACCAGTTATTTTCTTTCAATTCTGAAAAAGAAATCACTCCTGCCAAATACTTTCTGTCTTCCTGAGCATGCCATTCTTCAATCCATTCAAACCGTTCACGGGGTATAAATACAAGGTCATTAAAACTAACATACACCCGGAGAAAAAGATCGTTAGTTAATTCATGCGGTTGATGGTGATAGAGTTTCTTATACTCATATTTATACTGGTATCGTAACGCCGAAATATCGCTGAGTACTGCTGAGGCAGTAGGTAGGCTACCGGCACCTTTACCATAAAAGAACTGCTTGTCGGCAAATCCACTTTCAATTACCACACCGTTGTATTCGTTTTTTACAAAAGCAAGGTGGTCGTCCTGATTTACAAACTGTGGTAACACAAAAGCAGCTACTTTCCCATTGGTAAGTTTCTGTGCCTGGGCTACTAATTTAATTTCTTGTTTTTTTGCTCTGGCAACAACAGCATCAGTGGCATGTATATTCTGAATGCCATTAAACAAGATAGCTTCCGGACTTTCAACAATTCCGTAGGCATGTGTCAATAAAAAAGTCCATTTGTTGACAGCATCATAGCCTTCAACATCCAGTTTTGGATTGCTTTCTGCAAAGCCAGCCTGCTGGGCAAGTAGTAATGCCTGTTTAAAGTCGAGCCCTTCTTCAAATATTTTTGTAAGAATAAAATTAGTGGAACCATTTACGATGGCTTTGATGGAATGGAGCAGGTCGTTATCGTAATACTCTTCCAGGTTGCGGATAACAGGAATAGAGGCACAGGCCGCTGATTCGTATAAAAAAGATTTACCTGTTTGTTGTTGTAACTCAAGTAATGCAGGTAGATGTTCTGCAATCATTTTCTTGCTGGCACTTACCACATCTTTACCATTTTTTAGTGCAATGCTTACTATTTCAAATGCTGCATCTGCATCATCAATTACTTCTACGATCACATTAATGTCATGGTCATTTAATAGTTCATCTTTATCGGTAGTAAATAATGAAGCAGGCGCATTTCTTTTTTTGCCATAATTTTTAATACACACTTTTTTTATGGAGGCTTTCAGCGACGGGGTTTGTTGCAGCACTTTATATAAGCCTTCGCCTACTACACCAAATCCAAAAAGACCAATTGTTAATTGTTGATGAGTTCCCATTAGTTAATTGATTGTGTTGTTAGTTTTTTTGTCTTTGTAATTGATAAAAATTCACGGGTAGCTGTTGCAATCTGTTCAAACTCCAGTAAAAAGCCATCATGACCATAATCAGATGTAATAGCTTTGTAATTTGCTCCGGGAATATGTTCTGCGAGAAATTGTTGTTCAGCCGGTGGAAATAAAATATCGCTGCTGATGCTGATAACAAGTGTTTTTGCTTTTATCTGTTGCAAAGCAGCTATTGTATTAATCCTGTTTCTGCCAACATGATGTGCATCCATACTTTTGCTTAGAAAATAATAGCTGAATGCGTTAAAACGATTGGCTAATTTTTCACCCTGGTACCGCTGGTAGGATTCGCTTTTGAAATAATTGATTTTATCAATGGTTGTTTCTGATTGACTAAGCTGGTAAGTTTGATAATTGCGATAAGAAAGAAGAGCAAGGCTTCTTGCTGCCTTCATTCCATTTAGTCCGGCTTGAGGGTTCGTTTGCTTCCAGGTTTCGTCTGCTTCTATTGGAAGACGTTGTGATGCATTAAAACCAATACCCCAGGGAGAATGAAAGGCATTTGTCGCCAACGGTATAATAGTTTCAAATAAAGCCGGTTCTTCAATAGCCCATTCTACTAATTGCTGACCGCCCATAGAACCACCGGCACCGATTTTTATTTTCGTAATACCCAGCGACTCTTTTAGCAATTGATATGAACGAATCATATCTCTTGTGGTAAAGAAAGGGAAGTGGTGATAATACGATTCGCCGGTTTCGGGATTATTATCCAATGGGCCAGTGCTGCCATAACAACTTCCCGGCATATTGACGCAAATGATAAATGATTCGGCGGGGTCAAATAATTTTCCCTTGCCTACAAGACCCGGCCACCATTCAGCAGCATCGCTGTTAGCGGTGAGGGCATGAAAAACCCAAACCACATTATCTTTTATTTCGTTCAGCTGACCATAAGTGGTGTATGCCAAATGAAGTTGTGGTAATGCAATGCCTGACTCCAGTTTGAATGATTGTTTGTATAAAAACGTTTCTGTCAATTGTATTTGTTGAGTAGCGGACTGAACCCTGAAGAGTCCGCCAGCTGGCGGAACGGAAGCTTAATCAGGGAACAGAACGCCGGGTAAATAATTTTATCCTGCTAATTCTTTTGCAAACACTTTTTCAAAAGCCTGTTCAAAATCTGCTTTAATGTCGTCAATATGTTCAATACCTACGCTGATACGAACTTGGTTGGGTTGAACTCCCGAGGCTTGCTGCTCTTCAGCACTTAATTGCTCATGTGTAGTGGAAGCAGGATGAATGGCTAATGATTTTGCATCGCCAACATTGGCAAGATGGCTAACGAGTTTCAGTGAATCAATAAACTTGCTGGCATTTTCTTTAGTTCCTTTTACACCGAAGTTGAGCACACCACCAAAGCCATTGGTTAAATATTTTTTCGCCAATTCATTATAAGGACTGCTTTTTAATCCGGGATATTGTACAAATTCCACGGAAGGATGTTGTTCTAACCATTCTGCCAATACCAGTGCATTATCAACGTGGCGTTGTACCCGCAGACTTAATGTTTCCAATCCTTGTAATAATAAAAATGAATTGAAGGGGCTTTGAGAAGCTCCAAAATCTCTTAATCCTTC
Organism: Chitinophagaceae bacterium; assembly: GCA_026785745.1. GTDB lineage: Bacteria > Bacteroidota > Bacteroidia > Chitinophagales > Chitinophagaceae > JJ008. The sequence continues at coordinate 7,216 of JAJAZO010000286.1, forward strand.
TACTCTTGCACGGATGGCAAAAGCGATATTGGGTAAACCAAGGGGATTGCCTTCACCAAAAATGTCCCAGAATTTTAATCCATGATAACCCTCACTTGGTTCAGTAAATTGCGGGAATTTACCATTGCCCCAATTATAATTGCCTCCATCTACAATTACACCGCCAATGGTAGTGCCATGTCCGCCAATCCATTTGGTAGCCGACTCCACCACAATAGTAGCACCATGCTCCAACGGCCTGAATAAATAACCACCGGCACCAAATGTATTATCAACAACTAATGGTAAATCATATTCTTTAGCGAGGGTTGCAAATTTTTCGAAATCAGGAATGTTCAGTCTCGGGTTACCAATTGTTTCCAGATATATAGCTTTTGTGTTTTTATCAATATGCTTTACAAAACTTTCAGCATCGTCGCCGTCCGCAAAACGTACTTCAATACCAAGGCGTTTAAACGCCACTTTAAATTGATTGTAAGTGCCGCCATACAGGTAAGTAGTAGTGATGAAATTATCACCAGCCTGCAGAATATTGTTTAACGCAAGGAACTGGGCCGCCTGGCCAGAGCCTGTGGCAAGGGCAGCTACACCGCCTTCCAATGCGGCGATACGTTGTTCAAACACATCGGTGGTGGGGTTCATAATACGGGTGTAGATATTACCAAATTCTTTAAGGCCAAAAAGATTGGCAGCATGTGCTGTATTATTAAAGCCATAAGAAGTAGTTTGATAAATGGGCACAGCCCTTGATTTGGTAGTTGGGTCAATTTGCTGACCTGCATGGAGCTGAAGGGTTTCGAAGTGAAGATTGTTACTCATAAAAATTGTTTAAGATTTAAAAATTTGTTTTAATAAAAAGTGGCAGGCAATAAGTGAAGGGCGGCGGCCATTTTGGGTGTAGAGTGTATGTATGCCTTACGGCATACAGCAATTGCAACAAATACAACAACAATTTGTTGGGAAAAAATATTTTGTATGTGTGGTGCTGAACCGCATAAATACTCTATAAAAGTAATAGACTTAATTGACTGCTCCAAAATTTATTTTTCGGTTTCTTTTTATTTAATTGTTAATGAATGGGGTTACAAAAGGAAGTTTGTATTTCAGATATTCACTACTATAC
>JAJAZO010000287.1 GCA_026785745.1 Chitinophagaceae bacterium
CCCCAGCGGGGATCATTTTCATAAGCCGCATACACAATTTTTCCATTACGATAAGAGAATTGCTCATCAATTGAAATATCTTTCACTCTCAGTTTATGCTCACCTTTTGTATCCTTAATAAAAAATGTACGACGATGCCTGGCGGTTCCTTTCAAATAAATCAAAGAGTCAGATCCGGCAGCGTAAGGAAAATAATAATTGTTGATATAATTTTTCTTTACCGGAAAAAGATATTCATCCCTTGAAGCCGAGACTCTTTCTGTATTTTTTTTATATGATTCAAAAGCCTGTTCCCGGAAAGTTTTGTAATCTGTTCCCGCATTTTTTTTAATAGCTGTCTGAAAAGGATAAAATAGTCCTTTATAAGCACTGGCATCCTTTGTCACTTTAGTCCAGAAGTCTGCGCCATATTTTTCTCTGCCATAATTCACCAGCAGATAACCGAGGTTATAATGATTGGGTACATAATCTTTAAATGAGCCATTCCTTAGTTTCATCCAGGAATATTTTTTAGCCGACTGCCACAAAGATGGATAAGCATTAAGAAAAAGTGGCAGCCTTCCCCTGCCCTGTTTGGCTACTACCGTTTCGTTATAAACTGCATCGCCTTCATAAAACCAATCCGGGATAGCAGCGTTGATGGCTAAAGCATAGCCTTCCTGGCCAAATAAGGTTTTCATCAACTTGCTCAACCCATTATTAAAATTATTGAACTGCTGCACATGCCTGTATTCATGCATTGCCAATTGGTCTACCCAGGGAATGCTGCCTTGCCCGAAATTATTTACATCGGGTGTAAGAAAAAATTCGCTGCGGAAAGGACCAAGCTGCACATAACCGTTTGGCACGGTGGTTTGATTTTGCAGAACAATATTTATTTTTTGTAATTGATTTCCCAACGAAACTGGTTTGGCAGCAGCGAGATAATGAACAATGGAAGCTACCCTGCTGGCCTGGCTGTCTAAGCCTTCCGGAAAAATAATTCTTGCAGAATCTGTATTTATCTGTTTCCATTTATGAGCAGGTGGGTTGCCACCGAATTGCTGGCAGAATATAGAGCAAGGAATAACGATTAAACAATATAAAAATACAAGCTTTCGCATGGCAGTGGTTATATTTAAGGGAAGTTACGGAGTAAATCATTTGGTTGGATGTTCAGGCTACAATAGGCAAGCTTTTATAGCAGATGAACATTAGTTGCTACCTTCAATAAAAATTTTATAGTACCATATTTTCAAATAATATCACAATGAAGTCACTTACCTTAGAACAAATTAATGAAGTAGTAAAAGGGACATTAAGCGGATGTACTAACCAGCTAATAACTGGAGCAGAAGAAATCAAACTCGCCGGGCCAAACCATATAACATTTATTGGCAGTAAAAAATATGCTGCATTGTGGAATACCTCTAAAGCTTCTGTCGCATTGATAGAAGAAAGTCTTGTTATTGAACCGGGAGATAACAGGGCTTTGATCAAAGTAAAAAATGTTGACCTTGCTATTGCCTGTTTGCTGGAGTTGTTTGCACCTGACTCGCCTGTTTTTGATACTGACATACATCCTTCAGCCAATATTCATACAACTGCGTCAATAGGTGCAGGCTGTAAAATAGGTGCTGGCTGCTACATTGGTGCTAATGTAAAAATTCAGGATAATGCAATCCTATATCCAAACGTAACCGTTCTTGATGATTGCACTATTGGCAAGGCCACTATCATCTGGTCTGGTACTGTCATCCGGGAAAGATGCCAGGTAGGTGCTTATTGCATTTTTCAGCCCAATGTTTCAATTGGTGCAGATGGTTTTGGTTACCGGCCCGGTGCAGATGGGAAAAGTATTGTCAAAATTCCACAGATAGGTATCGTTATTATTGGCAATGCGGTTGAAATAGGTTCCGGCACTTGTATTGACAGAGGAAAATTCAGTGCTACAACAATTGGTGATGGAACTAAGATTGACAACCTTGTACAGATTGGTCATAATTGCCAGATAGGAAGAATGTGTTTAATTGCCGGTAGCTGTGCCATTGCCGGATCAGTAACGCTTGGTGATGGAGTGGTGATAGCGGGGAGGGCGGGAATAAAAGATCATGTTACCATCGGAAATGGTGTAAAAATAGGTCTTGGAGCCGGAGTAATAAATGACATTGCAGATGGTGAAACTATTTTGGGTTATCCTGCTATTAATTACCGGGAGACCTTAAAGCAATGGGCTATATTAAGAAAGCTTGGAAAAAATTCATGACCTAACATTCAGGAAGGCTTAAAGGAACATTTATCGCCAGACCTCCATCCGCAGTTTCTTTATATTTAAAATCCATATCCTTCGCCGTATCCCACATGGTTTTAATAACAGCATCTAATGATACCTTGGCAAAATCAGGAGTGCTTTGTAATGCTAATTGAGAGGCGGTGATGGCTTTTATTGCACCCATCGTATTTCTTTCAATACATGGCACTTGCACCAAACCTCCAATCGGGTCGCAGGTTAAACCAAGATGATGCTCCATGGCAATCTCAGCAGCCATCATCACTTGTTTTTGTGTGCCTCCCATACATTCTGTCAAACCCGCCGCTGCCATGGCAGATGAAACACCAATTTCTGCCTGGCAACCACCCATTGCCGCAGAAAGAGTTGCCCCTTTTTTAAAAATACTTCCTATCTCCGCAGCCGTTAAGAGAAACTGAATAATTTTCTCCTCTTTGTTTACCTCCCGATGGCTATCGGGACAGAAAGCAATATAGTATTGCAACACAGCCGGGATAACACCTGCTGCCCCATTGGTTGGAGCTGTAACCACCCTTCCAAAAGATGCATTCTCTTCATTTACCGCCAGGGCAAAACAACTAACCCAATCCAACGTATATTTAAAATCATTGCCGCCAGAGCGGATGGTCAATAGCCATGAATCATAATCACTATAAGGTTTGCCGTTAATGAGTTTTTTATTTAACGCTTCGGCACGGCGTTTTACCTGTAAGCCTCCGGGTAATATTCCCGGTGTATGAACACCCCGGTAAATACACTCCTTCATCACCCTCCAGATGTTGAGCATCTGTTCTTTGGTTTGCTTCTCCGTTCGCCAGGTATTTTCATTTTCCATCACAATTTCGCTGATGGACATACCGGTTTTAATACACCAGTGTAAAATATCGTCCGCTGTATTTATCGGGAAAGGCAGTTGTGCGGCATCTTTTGCAGAAAGTATTTCCCCTTCTTTAATAACAAAACCACCGCCAATGGAATAATACGTTTCGGCTATTGATTCGCCATTTCTTAGTGTAGCTAAAAATGTGAGTGCATTAGGATGGTGTGGCAATGTTTCAGTAATCAGGAAATCAATATCCTCGCTGGGGTTAAAATCAACTTCATGTAAGCCAAGCAGCACTATCTTTTTCATAGCTGCTATATCATTAATTTTCGCATCTATCTGGTCAACGGCAAATGTTACAGGATCATCACCACACATACCCAGTTGCACCGCCACATCTGTTCCATGCCCCTTCCCTGTTTTAGCCAGCGAACCATATAACAAAACCCTTGCTTCAGTTACTTCAAACAAAATATTTTTTTGCTGCAATGTTTGCACAAAACGCTGTGCAGCCCGCCATGGTCCTAATGTGTGAGAACTGGATGGCCCAACGCCTATTTTAAAAATATCAAATACAGATATGGCTTCGTGTGACAAATGGTAAAATTTAAACCAAAAATACTAATTAGCCAATTGGGGCGGCGAAGTTTTACTATAAATGGAATCGGCTGAATAAATCAAGGTCATCTCTAAAAAACCCTCCAAGAGGTAACCAAAAGAAACTCTTTTTGAGGGAAGAACTCTTAGAGGGTTTATTTTTTAGAGATGCTCTCAATTAAAAAACCCCGGATGGTTGGTCCGGGGCTAAGCAGAAGCAGATAGTCTCAGCTACTATAAAACGTCCACTAATTGGACTTCGAAAAAAAGTATGGAGCCACCAGGAATGCCGCCAGTGCCGGCACAACCGTAGGCTAGAGAGGAAGGAATTATGAATTTTATTGTTCCCCCTTTTTGTACAAATGGTAATGCAATCTGAAAACCCGGGATAGTACCGCCCAAGACGAAAGTAGCCGGGGTTCCTGTTTGTGAATCGAATATCGTCCCATCCAGCAATTTCCCTGTATATCTTACAGAAACCTTTGAAGTAACACTTGGACTTACCCCACTGCCTGCAGTGGTAACCTGGTAATAAACACCGCTGCTATGGGATGTACCGGTAATACCATTGGCCGTAGCATAAGCTATGATAGCAGCCTGCTCACTTTGAACCGTTTTGTCCTGGCAGCTATTATCCTTTATGCATGATGTGCCACCAAATAACAATATAAAAACCGATAAAATAGTAACTGTCCTTTTCATTATTCTTTTTTTAAACTTTAAATCCGGATAAAAGACCACCGGAATGTCTGAATTGCTGCAAAAGCAGGCAAATTTATGGATTATCTTTTTTCGCCAGCAGTTCTTTGTAGTGCTGTTCGTTCATATCCCAGCGATGGCGGGCAGAAAAAATAACAATAAACACTACAATTATGAGGGAAGCTCCAATTAGTACAATGACCAGAGAGGCATTTTCCCTTTTCATAACCTTTTCAGCTTCCTTATGCCACTGGGAAAATATATTAATTGAAATGGAGATAACAATCGCAACTGCCAGCGGAAGCCCGACCGCCAGTTGTTTCCATATTTTTTTTTTGACCAACCTGTTTTTTTCCCAATATTCGATAAAGCCTTTTTCGTGGTTTGTAAGCATAATTCATGCAAAGATAAAACTCAAACTCCTTATACCCTTGCTTCGGAGGCTCAAAATATATATCTTACAGTCCTTAACATCAAGGCTTTGAAATTAGCTCCGATACTGGCACAATTTCTTTATACCCATAAACGGTTGGATCTTCCCGGTCTTGGCAGTTTTTTGCTGGATCCTTCAGTAATCACTGAACCTGAAAATAGTAAGCAGGGAAAACACAGTAACCTTGAAGGAGTTTCTTTTGAAACTAATACCTCCATTAAGGAGGCCCCTGAACTTATACAGTTTATTTCTGCCCAAACAGGCAAAATAAAAGCATTGGCGGCGGCAGATCTCGATTCTCATCTCAGCCTCGCCCAGCAATTTTTAAATATTGGTAAGCCTTTTATGCTGGAAGGTATCGGCAGTCTTGAAAAAAATAGCCGCGGAGAGTTTTCCTTCAGGTCGGGTCAGATGCTGTCTGTACCCATGAAAGACAATTCGGTAAAAGAAAAATCATCTGCTCAGCCCACCGAAGAATCAGCCGGTGATTATAAAAGTGTTTTTTATCTGCCAAAACCAAAAACAACGTGGCGGAAGCCAATTGCTGTTTTACTATTAGTGGCGGGTCTTGCATTTGCCATCTGGGGTGGCTATACTGTTTACAAAAGAACAACAGCAAAAAACAACAAAGCACCGGTTGAAAAGAAAAATGATGAAAATGTGCTTGTACAGGATACTTCAACCTCTCAGCAACAAAAAGACAGCACCATTAACCTAGCTCCAATAGCAGTAACACCGGCGACACCGGCGGGCAATTACAAATTTATAATTGAAACAGCAGTTAAGGAAAGGGCATTAAGCCGGTTTGGTAAACTAAAAAGTTTCGGGCTGAATGTGCAAATGGAAACGAAAGACTCGGCAAGGTTTAAATTATTCTTTATACTTCCTGCAGCCATTGCAGATACAGCAAGAATGATTGACTCTCTTCGTGGCATATATACACCGGCAGGTAGCAGGGCATATATTGAGAACTAATAATCCATCCAACTTATCAATTATTTTTCTACTATATAATCGCTGACATTAATTCCGTATAACCTTTTATAAACCGGGTAATGTTGGGATACGGCATAAAGTCTTCTTTCTCCTGCATCAGTAATATCACCACCGTTTCCATCC
>JAJAZO010000288.1 GCA_026785745.1 Chitinophagaceae bacterium
CCTGATACTCCTTCGCAATAATTCTTGCCTTTTCAGCAAAATCTTCTTCATCCGAAGCATAAATAATAGCCCGGCTTGCATTTACCAAAATGCCACAATCTTTATTCATCGCTTTATCAGAAATTTCTTTCAGGCTACCGCCTTGTGCACCCACACCGGGTACAAGATAGAAATGATTCGGCGTTAATTTTCTGATATTAGTAAATGAATCTGCTTGTGTAGCGCCAACAACAAACATTAAATTATCAGGTGTTCCCCATTTGGAAACAGTTTGCAATACCATTTCATACAACAATCCATCACCAGCCTGTTGCAATTCAAAATCATTTGCGCCTTTATTAGAGGTTAATCCCAATACGATTGCCCACTTACCTTCATACTGCAAAAAAGGTTTTACACTGTCCTCTCCCATGTACGGAGCAACAGTTATGGCATCAAAAGGCATCGTTTCAAAAAATGCTTTTGCATATTGATTTGAGGTATTACCAATATCTCCCCGTTTGGCATCAGCAATTTTGAAATGGTCGTTGCCGATGTAATGAACCGTTTTTTCCATTGCCTCCCAGCCTTTTACTCCCAATGCTTCATAAAAAGCTGTATTGATTTTATAACTGACGCATAAATCTTTCGTAGCATCAATAATAGCTTTATTGAAAGCAAAAACTTGGTCTGGTTCTGTAAGAAGATGTTTGGGGATTTTTGTGATATCTGTATCTAAACCAACGCAGAGGTAGGATTTCTTTTTACGGATTTGGTCAATAAGTTGCTGGCGGGTCATGTTGGCGAAGTTAATACAGAACGCTGATTTTTATGATGGTGATGATTTATTAAGGTCTTATCTGCGACTATCTTAAAAATCATAATTATCTGCGTTCTAATCTTTCCAATATCATTCTCTCAATCTCTTCACTCTGCCAATTTTCTTCAATTGACTTTATAGCCATCACTTCCTGCATTATCGCTTCCTGCTGCTGCCCCCTTTGTAATGCTTCGCTGTATCTTATGTGCGGACTAAACGTAACCTGCGAGTAAGCCGGTATCCATTTATCAGGATATTTTTCATGCAATCTTGCTTCTATCTTTTTTTGCAATAAGAATTTCGGGTCGGCGGTTTTTTCCCGCATCTCGGTAAAATTATTGACAGCCAAATCTGCAATAGCATCGCCGTCAGGTTTACGTAGTGTTTGATATTGTTGTAAAATCGTATGCCAGTCATCGCCATTTTGTTCAATCAGTTCATCTAAAATCCGGCAGTCTTCAAACCCGCAGTTCATTCCTTGTCCGAAAAATGGAACAATAGCATGAGCCGCATCACCTATTAAAGCAAAGGTAGAATCCCGTATCCACGGAAAACATTTTACTGTTACTAATGAAGAAGTAGGGTTATTAAAAAACTCGTTGACATAGTCAGGCATTAACGGCAGAGCATCGGGAAAAGTTTTTTGAAAAAATTCTTTTACTTTTTCTTCTGTAATCAGATTGGAAAATGATGCTTCACCTTCAAACGGAAAGAATAAAGTGCAGGTAAATGTTTTATCTAAATTTGGTAAAGCAATCAGCATATAATCTTTCCGTGGCCAGATATGGAGGGCATTTACTTCCATAGCAAAATCACCAGAAGCAGTCGCAGGAATAGTTAGTTCTTTATAACCACAGTCAATATAATACTGGCTATAATCAAACTTGTCATGCTGAAGTTGGTGTTGCAAACGGGCGGCGGAGAAAGCACCATCTGCCCCGAATATTAAATCTGTTTTAAATGATGGAAGCGATTTACCGTTTGTGTTTTCAAACTCCATTGCATCTTTCGCCCAATCAATCTTCTTCAGCTTTTCGTTGAAGTGTATTTCCACACCATGCTCTTCTGCCAGATCCATCAGTTTCATGTTCAGAGTGCTTCTTGAAACAGAATTGATGTATTGTCCTTCTTTACCATAAGGCTGAAAAGTTGTTGCACCATCCAAGTTATGAATCTGGCGGCCATGCATTGGAATAGCAATCTGTTTTATTTCTTCTGATAACCCAACTTTGTCCAGTGCCAGCAATCCCCTGTCACTCAATGCCAGATTAATTGAACGTCCGGCAGACATCTTTTCCATCCGCATATCACCACGGCGTTCAAAAACTTTTACTTTATATCCCCGTTTAGATAAATAAATGGAAAGCAATGACCCGACTAAACCTGCGCCAATAATTGTTATGTTTTTCTTCATCAAACCGTTTATTGGTTAATTAGTTTATTAGTTAATTGGGATGAACCTGCTATAGTAAATGACTTCTCCTTATAAAAACCTCCATTGTATTTATTAATTAACCAATTAACTGATTAACTAATGAACAGAATCGCCACACATCTTCAAATGAGTTATACAAAGGTACGGGAGCAACACGGATAACATTCGGCTCCCGCCAGTCAGCAATTAATCCCTGTTTTATCAATTCATCAAAAATCTGTTTACCATTTTTACACATTAAGATTGAAACCTGGCAGCCCCTGTCAGCCTCATTTGAAGATGTAATTATTTGCAATACTCTCTCCTTCTGCCTGCTGTTGATATCATTCAACACAAAATGAAGATACCCGGCTAATAATTTTCTTTTTTCATGTAATCTTTCCATTCCGGCTTCTTCGAAAATATCTAATGATGCCTTATGTGCAGCCATTGATAAAACAGGAGCATTGCTCAATTGCCATCCTTCTGCTGTTAGTATGGGATCAAACCCTTTTTCCATTTTGAAACGGGTTTCTTTTTTATAGCCCCACCAACCGGCAAATCTTGGCAGATCTTTATTTGTTACATGCTTCTCATGTATATATGCACCGGCTACTCCACCAGGTCCACTGTTTAGATACTTATAAGAACACCAGCAGGCAAAGTCAACATTCCAATCATGCAGATGTAATTCTGCATTACCTGCTGCATGTGCCAAATCAAATCCGGCATAAGCACCGACTGAATGTGCTGCTTGCGTTATAGCTTTCATATCAAACAACTGGCCGGTATAATAGTTGACACCACCGAATAAAACAACAGCAATGGATTCTCCATGTTGTTCTATTGTTGACAGAATATCTTCTGCTCGCAATGTATGTTCACCTTCTCCCGGTGCAACTTCTATCACCGCATCAGCCGGGTTCAAACCGTGATATTTTGCTTGTGTTTCAAAAGCATACTGGTCAGATGGAAATGCTTTTGCTTCGCAAATAATTTTATACCGCTGTTTTGTTGGCCGGTAAAAACTTACCATCAACAAATGAAGATTGACAGTAAGCTGGTTCATTACTACCACTTCGTTTTCTTTACAGCCCACAATCTTTGATAATTGCTTCGGGAATATTTCATGATAGGGCATCCAGGGATTTTTCGCCCGAAAATGTCCCTCCACTCCGAGCCATGCCCAGTCGTCTAATTCCTGCTGTACATATTTTGAAGTTGTTTTGGCTTGCAAACCAAGAGAGTTTCCCGTGAGATAGATACAATCTTTTCCTTCATGTTGTGGAATGAAAAATTTTTCCCGGAAATTTTTCAGCGGGTCCTTTTCATCTGATTCTTTTGCAAATGCTAAAGTATTTTGATAGTTCATTTTATTAGTTAATTGGTTAACTGGTTTATTAGTTTATTGGGACGAACCTGAAAGGGTAAATGATTTCTTGATTTGCCGGAGTATTTTATTCCCCATCAACCAATTAACAAATAAACTAATTAACCTTCCAAAGTAGCAATCACTTTTAATTCAATCGCAATCGGTGTTGGTAAACTTTTTACTTCCACTGTTGTCCGGCAAGCCTGCACAGAAGTAAAATAGTCTGCATAAATCTTATTATAGATTGGAAAATCCTTTTTCATGTTTGTCAGAAACACTGTCACATCAATTATTTTATCCCAACTGCTTCCACTTGCTTCCAATACGGCTTTTATATTGGCAAATACTGAATGACATTCTGCTTCAATATCATACTTCACAATATTTCCTTCTGCATCTAATTCCAAGCCGGGAATAGAATTATCTTTTGGATTTCTTGGGCCAATGCCGGAAAGGAAAAGCAGGTTACCTGCTTTTCTTGCATGAGGATAGGCACCCAGAGGGGTTGATGCTTTGTTAGTATTTATTATTTCTTTACTCATTTTTTACCGCGGAGAACATGAGTTTTCGCAGAGAAACTCAGCGTAAACTTTGCGTCCTCTTTTCTCTGCGGTTAATTATTATAGTTGAATACAAACATTCTTCGCTTCAGTAAAAAACCGCAATGCTTCCCAGCCACCTTCCCTTCCCACTCCACTATTCTTTAATCCGCCGAACGGTGTTCGTAAATCCCGAAGCAGCCAGCAATTAATCCAGATGATACCGCTTTCCACTTTGGCAGCTACTCTATTTGCCTTTGAAATATCCTGTGTCCAGATAGTGGCAGCTAATCCATATTGCGTAGCATTTGCCAATTGCAATGCTTCTTCTTCTGTTTTAAAAGATTGAATGGTAACAACAGGCCCGAAAATTTCTTCCTGGTTGGTTTGACAATTTTGATCTAAGCCTTCAATAATAGTTGGTTCAATAAAATATCCATTGGCGCATCTTCCTTCCAGTTTTACGGCATTACCTCCGCATAAAATTGTACCACCTTCCTGCTTTGCCTTTTCAATATAACCTAAAATTTTTTCGTAATGAACTTTACTTACAATAGCTCCTTGTTTAGAAGTTTCTTCCAACGGGTCGCCAACTGTCAGTTTTTTTGTCCAGGCAACAAAATCTGTTTTAAATTTTTCATATACCGATTCTTCTATCAAAATGCGGCTGCCGCATAAACAAATTTGTCCCTGGTTGCCAAACGAAGAACGAATGGTATGGAACAACATTTTTTCCCAATCACAATCAGCAAAAATAATATTGGGATTTTTGCCACCTAATTCCAATGACAGCTTTTTAAACTTAGGTGCAGCAATGCTTGCAATCCTTTCACCGGCTTTTGTACTGCCGGTAAATGAAATGGCTTTTACCTGCGGATGAGAAACGATGGCTTCACCTGCTACCGGACCTGTACCATGAATAATACTTAGTACCCCATCCGGCAAACCAGCTTCTTTACAAATTTTTGAAAGTAGAAAAGCAGTGACTGGGGTTACTTCAGAAGGCTTTGCGATAACACAATTACCTGCGGCCAGTGCAGGCGCAATTTTCCAGGTAAATAAATACAATGGTAGATTCCAGGGAGAGATACAGCCCACAATACCAATCGGCTGACGAAGTGTGTAATTCACCGCTTTGTCTTCCATATTATGACTCTCCGTAGCAAAGTGCATAATGCCAGTTGCAAAAAAACGGAAATTGGCAGAAGCTCTCGGAATATCAACTTCCTTACTTAACCAAAGTGGTTTACCATTGTCATTGGTTTCGGCCAAAGCCAATTCATTAAGGTTTTCGTCAATCAATTCTGCAATACGATTGAGAATTTTAAATCTTGCTTCAACAGGTGTAACACTCCATACTTGAAATACTTTTTGTGCAGCATGAACAGCAGCTTCAATATCTTTTTCATTTGACTCAGGAATTTGTCCATAAACTTCTCCTGTTGCCGGGTTTGTATTATCAATGAATTTTCCACTTAAAGGGCCAATGAGATTTCCACCTATGTAATTCTCTAAATGATATGGAATTGAAAGATTCATTATTATAGAACGCAGATTTTTATGATTATGATGATTGACGCAGGTATATCATGGTTTAACTTAATGATCATGATAATCTGTGTTCTGTTTTATATACTCCCCGTTCTTCCACCATCCACTGGAATACTTACTCCATTTACATAAGATGCGGCCGGTGAAGCTAAAAACACAGCAACAGCAGCAATTTCTGATGCATTGGCAAACCGCTTCATCGGCACCTCTTCCACCATATTCTTTTCCACAATGTCAACGACAGTGTTTCCTCTCTTCGCAATATTCTCAATTAATGTTGATAGCCGCTGGGTGCTGGTAAATCCTGGCAACACATTATTTACCGTGATATTATACTGTCCCAATTCATTAGCCATACTTTTTGCCCAACTGGCTACTGCGCCACGAATGGTATTAGATACTCCCAAATTCTTCAACGGAATTTTTACAGACGTAGAAATAATATTAATGATTCGTCCATAGCCTTCTTTTTTCATCGAAGGCACAACGGCTTTTGTCAGGATATGATTACAAATCAAATGCTGGTTGAATGTATTGAGAAAAGCTTCTTCTGTGGCTTCAATAACCGGCCCAGCTGCCGGGCCACCCGTATTATTTATAAGTATGTGAACCAGGTTTTTTGC
>JAJAZO010000289.1 GCA_026785745.1 Chitinophagaceae bacterium
GCGAAAGATTACTTATCAGTAATGAATATACAAACAGGTTGGTTCATCGATGGAGAAGTGAAGAAGCAGCAATATTAGTTGGAACAAACACGGCATTGCTGGATGACCCGGAATTGACAACAAGACTATGGCCGGGAAAATCACCGGTGCGGCTGGTAGTGGATATTGATTTGAAATTACCTTCTTCTGCGAAAATATTCAATAAGGAAGCCCCGACTGTCATTTTTAATTCAGTGAAACAGGAAGAGGAGGAAAACATCCTGTATTACCGGATACCAAAAGGGTCAAGTCTTATTCACCAGTTATTGAATGCCCTTTATAAATTGAAAATCCAAAGTGTACTGGTGGAAGGTGGGGCAAAATTGTTGCAATCATTTATTGATGATGGCTTGTGGGATGAAGCGAGGATAATTAATAATGAACAATTAATAATTAATAATGGCCTTGATGCTCCGATTCTTAAAAATGCTGAAAAAATTTCCGGGCAGAAACTGCTTTCAGACAAAATAGCAATATATAAATTGAAACACTCCTGACTACCGAACTAATGGCTCCCGACTTACACTACAGTACGATTGAAAAACCTTCCATTGCCGAATTTAAAGACCGGGGAAGCAAGTTCATTGCTTATGTCTATCCCATTGCTGATCTAATTGAATTTAAAGAAAAACTTGCGGCATTAAAAAAAGAACATCCCAAAGCAGTGCATCACTGCTTTGCTTACCGCCTTGGTTTGGATGGAACCACCTACCGGGTAAGTGATGATGGCGAACCTTCTGGTACAGCTGGCAGGCCGATACTTGGGCAAATAGACAGCAAGCAACTAACCAATATGCTGATTATTGTTGTCCGCTATTTTGGCGGCACACTGCTTGGCGTACCAGGACTTATCAATGCGTATAAAACGGCTGCTGCACTGGCTTTGGAAGCTACTTCTATTATACAAAAACCTGTTGTAGTTTATTACCGGCTGCAGTTTGATTACACACAAATGAATGATGTGATGAAACTGGTGAAGCAGTTTGATTGTGTGGTGCTGAAACTGGAAACGCAATTATTCTGTCTGCTCGAAACAGGAGTGCCAATAAACAGGTTAGATGAAGTATTGTTCAGATTAAAAGAATTGAGAAATGTAGGATTGGAAAAATGCTAAACCCAGGACCTTTTTTAATTATGGGTTACAGACTAAAAACAAATAACCATCTTTATATAAATGCAAAGGGCTTATTGCATTTATTATTAAGGTGATGGCGTAAATACAAAACCGCCCTGCGTAATGCAAGGCGGCGATTATGGTTTTTTTCGGGGGTTCATTATCTCAGGAAAAGCAGTTCCCTGTATTTAGGCAAATACCATTCTCTGTCATCAACTAATAACTCAAGCTTGTCAACATTGTAACGGATTTCATCAAAAAACGCATCCTTCACCTGGCTTTGATAAGCGATAGCTTTTGATCGGGTATCATCCATATTGTTACAAACCTTTCTGGCGTTAATCATCTTTTCTACCAGGTCGCTGGTTTTATTGATGTGTTCAGATATTTTTTCCAGTATCTGTTTTTGATTGCTGTACGTTTCTTCTTTTAATCCGGCATCTTTCAATCCTTTTATATTATTCGCCAGCAAATTCTGGTAGCGGATAGCAGGTGGTAAAATATGGCTGGTGGCCAGCTCACCCATGATACGGCTTTCGATTTGAACTTTCTTAATATACTTTTCTAATTCTATTTCATGCCTTGCTTCCAGTTCGCTGTGGCTGTAAATACGATTGCTTTCAAATAGCTTCTTAGCTTTTTCAGTTACCATTGCATCCAGTGCAAGTGGAGTTGTTTTTACATTCGGCAAACCTCTTTTCTCTGCTTCTTTCTCCCAGGCTGCACTGTATCCATCACCTTCAAACAATATTTTTTCGCTGGCTACAATGTATTGACGGATGATTTGCATAATGGCAATTTCTTTTTTCTCACCTTTGCCAATCAGTTCGTCCACTTCTTTTTTAAATTGTTTCAGTGTGTCAGCCATGATAGTGTTGAGTACTGTCATCGGGTTGGCACAGTTGGCAGTAGAACCAACTGCACGGAATTCAAATTTATTTCCGGTGAAGGCAAAAGGTGAAGTACGGTTACGATCCGTATTATCCATCAGCAATTCAGGAATGCTCTTATGGATGTCAATCTTCAGCATACTTTCATCGGTCTCATCCATTTTATCAGACACTCTTTCTTTTACATCGTTCAATACTTTAGTAAGATATTGTCCAATAAAAACAGAAATGATAGCAGGAGGGGCTTCATTAGCTCCAAGGCGGTGATCATTAGGTGCAGAAGCAATGGATGCTCTTAATACATCTGCATAGTCATGCACCGCTTTGATGATGTTTACAAAGAACGTAAGGAACATCAGGTTGGTCTTAGGTGTTTTACCGGGAGCTAAAAGATTTACCCCGGTATCTGTTGCCATACTCCAGTTGTTGTGCTTACCACTTCCGTTGATACCGGCAAATGGTTTTTCATGTAATAATACTCTCAGGTTATGACGGCGGGCTACTCTTTCC
>JAJAZO010000290.1 GCA_026785745.1 Chitinophagaceae bacterium
ATGCCGCTGCAATCCCATCCGGCATCGCCGGTAATTAATCCTGCATTATCATAATGCTCCTGTAAAGACGGATGTGCCTGTGATTCAAGTAAGAAAATAATATCGCTGATTTTCATGTGTTTATTTTTGTTTTAATTAGCCACATGGAATTCGCTATTAATCTTCATTACCGTTTGGCAAATTTTACTTGTGGGTCATTTCATATGGGCAAGTTAAGTATTTGCTATCATCCGGAGCAAACTTGCCCCCGCCTTTCGTATCTTTAATACTATGGCAATGAACCCGCAGCAACAGAGTATTATCATAAATGAGATTAAAAAATCTCTGGGCAAAAAAGATGGTGATAAGCTGAGCCAGTACCAAATGGCCAAAGGTGCCTGGCGGCTTCGCAAAACCATCCGCCGGGAAGTGAAATATATTATACTGATGCTGATGGGTATCTTATCAGCAGGGTTTGGACTAAAGGGTTTTCTAATTCATAACGGCCTGATAGATGGAGGTGTGATGGGAATTTCATTACTCGCCAATAAGCAGTCTGGCATTCCTCTGTCATTGCTGATTATTCTTTTTAATATTCCATTCATATTGCTGGGCTTGCAGCAAATCAGTAAAATTTTTACTATTAAAAGTATTATTGCTATCGCATTGCTGGCATTGGTGGTGGCCGTATTCCCCTATCCGCAAGTCACGAACGACAAATTGCTGGTATCCGTTTTCGGTGGGTTCTTTATTGGTGCCGGTATCGGTCTGTGCATTCGTGGTGGTGGAGTGATTGATGGGACTGAGGTGCTGGCCATCTTTCTGAATAGAAAAAGTAGCCTGTCAGTTGGAGATTTTATTCTGGTATTTAACATTATCATTTTCTCAGTTGCCGCTTACTTACTTTCTGTTGAAACAGCTTTATACTCCGTACTTACTTATCTCGCTGCCTCCAAAACCATTGATTTTATTCTGGATGGTATTGAGGAGTTTACCGGCGTTACCATTATATCTCCTCATAGTGATGAGATAGCTGATTTTGTAAAACATAAGATGGGCAGGGGCCTTACTATTTATTCGGGTAAAAGAGGTTATGGAAAAAGCGGAGAAAGCTTTACCAACACTGATATTATTTTCACCGTCGTTACCCGACTGGAGATAAGCCGCCTAACCAATGAGGTAGAAAAAATTGATCCCAATGCTTTTGTGGTAATGCAAAGCATCAGGGATACCCGTGGTGGTATGGTAAAGAAAAAACCGCTGGCCCATTAATAATTGCCGTTTAAAAGTTATGCAGAGCAGTAAAATGCAAGTGTGCTAAAATCATTCTTGGCCATTTCAAAAACTTTTGTACCTTTTACTTCCTTTCCCACCCTCTGGATAGCTTCCTTATCCAATTAATGCTTTTTAAAAGGCTTATTTATGATTAAAAGAACGATGGGTCGTTCTCTGTTAACACTTTTGGTGGTTACAGGGCTTGCGGGTACAATTAATGACACTTCTATTTCAAAAAAAGAAAGAAAGAGTGGGGTTGTAATTATGAAGGACACACGGGATGATGCCGTTAATTCCACAAAAGGCTTGTCCGATGCACAAGCCAATTTCAAAGCAGCCCCGGAAAAATGGTCGGTAAAAGAATGTATGTATCATATTGCTGCTGCAGAGAAACTGTTGTGGACCATGTTTGAAGGAACCATGAAGGCTCCAGCCAATCCTGAAAAACGTTCTGAAATAAAAGTTACAGATGAACAGGTTGTTACAATGATAGAAGAAAGGACAACTAAAGCCCAGGCACCTGAACCCATACAACCAAAAAATACCGGGTATAACTCACTTACCGAAGCGGTAGAAGATTTTAAAAACAGCCGGGGAAATCATATTAAATACCTGAAAAACTCAACAGAAGATCTGCGGAACCATATAGTACAAATGCCATTTGGATATATAGATTGCTACCAGTTCCTGCTATTTATGGCTGCCCACTGTAACCGCCATACCCAACAAATGAATGAGGTGAAAGCCGATCCCGTCTTTCCTGCTAAATAGTTTTCAACGGTTGAAAAACCTGAGCCCCGTTGTTCCCGTAAGAACTCCGGGGCTTTTAGTTTTAAAACCCTTTTCTATTAATAGTTTTTTCTATCAGCAACATTTTGCCATCTATCGTCATCCCTTCTACTACTATTTTAAAACTTTTTGTCCGGTCGTTATTATAAAACGTAACAGGTATTTTCGGATTTACGTTGTTAACGAGAATGTTTGGCCGCCAGTCTAATGTGATACGCTTATCGGTTTGTGCTTTTGCCGATTTATCTACTGCATAATCCGGGACATAAAACTCTTTAGTGACAGAATAACCATTGTATTTTGCTATATCAGCAGTGTGCTGCATTACATCAGCCAGATCAGAACCCTTTTTAGTATAAATAGCCAACACCCCACCGGCACCGCCACCAGTTGCTCCTGCAAAGTTGCTGAACACTTTCACCATCGCAATTTCAGCAGCAGGTAAAGTGGCAATTACACTAGATTCTGTTTCAATCTCATTTAAATAGAGTATCATCGGTATTGCTCCCATAGAACTAGCGGATGAATTGGCCGCCTGGCGGTAATAAAGTTGATATCCCGGCGGCGGGCCACCTAAAGGTGAAGTTTCATAATTAGGCTCTACAATAGAAAGACCCGATATCCTTGATTGGAGGTAATCAAAAATATTAGGATACGATTCTGTTTCTTTCGTATTTACCAGGTCAATGGTTTTACTTTCGCCACCTGAAAACATACCTGCCGTATATTTTTCTTCCAGCTCTTCAATCAGGGTTTTCTTTTTCGCTTTCACTGTTACACCTTCCAGCATTAATCCTTTAGCATTCTTGATAGCATCATAATCCAAATCTATTTTAGATCCGTTTATAATAGCTGATGCTTTAGCGAACCTAAACGGTTGATCCGGGACATGGGGCAGTGAAAACAATTTTGTGAGGGAATCATCAGACAAATAAACATCAATGTACTGGTTTTTCTTTCCCCGTATATCGCTGAAAAAAAGCCGTGACTTACCAAAAAACAACATGGAATCAAGTCTGAAACTTCCTTGCTTATCGGTACTTATCATTTGTATACTGCGGGTTGAGTCGGCAGTGATCAGCATCAGCAACAAAGGTTTTTCAGCAAATGGCTTTTTACTGTCCCGCAATGCAATTTTTCCGGAGAGAGTGATGTATGAAGGGTCTTTATAAATAGTTGCTTGTGTTGCTTTTTGTGCAAGATCCGTCCACTTAAATCTTCTCCAGCCATTGGTCATCATCACCAAATCCAAAGCTGTTTTCACAGAATCATCATCATTTGAAAAGTAATAAGCAGGATTATGGATATAGCCTTTCAAATCCGATGTAAGTAATAGATTAGAAAAAATATTTTCTTCTCTTACCGATAGCAAACTATATTCAGGATCAATAATAGAAACAGAATAACTTCCCCGCACAGTGTCTTTTAATTGTATAGAAAACCGGTTCCTTCCTTTCTCATTAAAGTTTATGGTATCAGCAATCAGTTCTCCCCGCTGTATGTATTCCTTATTATCAACAAAGCATAATCTTTCAGCCAGCGGCTGGTCATCCTTATTAAAAAAAGTAATTTGTAAAATACCTGAGTGCAGTTTCTGCGTATTGATTACTCCCTGTATTTCTTCTTTCGGAGTTTTAAACTCTTGCCTGAATACAATACGATGCTGCATCTGCCCGATCATATACGCCACCTGGAAAGCGGGATTGTCATTTCGCTGTTTTATCTCAAAGAAATTTCCTTGCGGATGTGGTATTACTGTTAATGCAATGCCTTTATCTGTCTGTTCAGGCAAGTAATACTTATTTGCTGCAACATCGCCATCTATTAAAGCATAGTGTTTCTGATTTGATACAGGTGCCAATTCAAATATTCCCATACCATCATGCAGGCTGCTGAAAGTTGTTATTACTTCATTCTTTTCGTTCAGCACATTTCCTTTTATAGCTGCAGGTAATCCGTTTTCATTGGCTGCTTTAAAGGCAAGTGTATTGGAGAAGCCGCTGACAAGATTTCCTCCCTCCGGGAAAAATTCAAGCCTCACCATTTTTTCTTTTACCGATACTGCACGGCTATTTTTTTTGCCATAAATAAAAATGCTATGCCTGTAAATAAAGCTGGCCGCCTGGTTGAGCATGGTGGGAGAATAAGCTCTTATAAGATAAGAACCTGTAATTAATGAATCAGGTAATTCAATATGCCCGTTGCCACTACCCAGCAGCACCGGCACTATTGCCCGGCTGTGTACTTTGCCGGAATCATTTACCAATTCAACATACAAGCTGGTGCTGATGGTATCGGGCAGGTAATCTGAATATAAATAAGCTTTGAACCAGGCCGTTTCTCCGGCTATGTAATTATCCCGGTCAAGGTGCAGGTAAGCCTTTTCAATTGGTGATTTTGAAGACCAATTGCTTAGCAATTGTTCCGGTTTCTGAGCCCTTGCATATACACAAATACACAATGCGAAGAATACTATGCCTTGTTTTCCTTTCATTCTAAAGGGGTTAGGCCATGAAATTACTGTTTATCCCGAAAATAGTAACGCAGTTTATGTTGATGTCAACGCAATCTGCCCTTTCAATGGCTCCGTACTTACTGTTGGAAAAAAAGAGATAAATGCCTAATTTGCACTTACTAATATAATACTATGAAAAAAGTAGCCATTTTTATTTTCGCCAGCATACTTCTGTCTGCAAGTTGCAGTAAAAAGAAGGTAGAAGAAGTGAAGGCCGATTTATTGATTCAAATTCTTACAGATGGACAGTGGTCGGTTACACTTCTTACAGCAAACACCACTGATTATACGCCTGCTTTTGCAGGACACCGTTTTAAATTTTACGAAAACAGAACTGTTGATGCCACTAATAATGGCATATTAGAAAAAACCGGAACCTGGGATGCCAGTTCTACTTCAATGACTACATCCTCCAACTTTGTTGGTGCCACCCATCCCCTGATTCTGTTAAACGGAACCTGGAATATTACTCAAAGTAGCTCCCGTATTGTAAAAGCTACTCAAACCAATGGCACCGAGGTAAAGACTGTTAATTTGTACAGAGAATAAAAAAACCAGACTACCTGTTTTAGCCTGACTGATTGGTTTTCTTCTTCAATTCTTTTTACGGAAGAACTGTTTCTTTAGTAAGCTGTTTAGGCATTCCGTTTTCTACATTTACACCCAGCTTTTGTTCTATTGCCATTCCTAATCCCATATCAGCACGGAAAAAATGACAAAGCTGCCCAAGATTCCTGTATAAAAAAAGGCAGCCGTAGTAGCTGCTTCTATTCATCTCCTAATACATTTTATTCTTTTCTATCAAACAATACTTTCCAAACTAATGCTGCTGTAACACCACCCACAATAGGAGCAGCAATAAACAACCATAATTGTGTAAGTGCTTTACCCTGTGCAAAAATTGCCGGACCAAAACTACGGGCAGGGTTAACTGATGTGCGGTAATTGGTATTGCCACAAGGTGAATGAATACCAATGTCAGACCTATTGCAAGCCCTGCCATTGTACTATTGCCCCATTTAGAAGTGGTAGCAAAAAATTACAAAAAGAAATAAGAAAGTAAGTACCGCTTCTGTTACGAAAGCAGGTGTCATGTTATATCCCCCGAGATAACCTTCCCTCTAACCATTGGAGCCTAAAGCCCTTTCACCTATTTCAAATCCGGGTGCCCCTTTTAATATTACAAATAACACCCCTGCCGCTAAAGTTGCCCCGATCATCTGCCCAACAATGTAATTAATAGCATCCCTGGATTTAATTTTTCCTGCAACGAGCATGGCAATTGTAATAGCTGGGGTAATGTGACAGCCAGTAATTCCGTCAATGGCATAAGCCATTGCAACTACTGCAAGGCAAAAGTGAATGAAATAATAAGAAGAACAATTCCGGCAGGTCTGTTGGCTGATATACCAGAGACTACCACAGCGCCACAGCCAAAAAGTACCAGCGAGAATATGCCAATAAGTTCTGCAAAAAGGTTTTCATAAACAAGTTGATTTTGGTAAAAAAATGAAGATTATACAACCTATTAACAGGTTATTTGTTTCTTTGAGTGTAAACTAATGTACAACTATTTAAATTTCTCATATTTCAAAAGATAAAACTAATGGCGATAGATATTGGACAAGCAGCACCAGATTTTACTTTATTTAGCAGTGAAAAAAAACAGGTAACTCTTTCGGAGTTGAAAGGGCAAAATATATTATTGCTTTTCTTTCCTCTTGCATTTACTAAAACCTGTACGGAAGAACTCTGTCATATAAGAGATAATATCAGCGATTATAATAATTCAGATGCTAAAGTATTCGGCATATCGGTGGATGCTTTGCATACACTGGCAAAATACAAAGAAGATCAGCAATTGAATTTTACATTGCTTAGTGATTTTAATAAAGATGTTTCCCGGTTGTATGACTCTATTTATGAAATGTTTGGTTACAATATGAAAGGCGTTTCTAAACGTTCAGCTTTTGTAATAGATAAAGAAGGAGTCGTCCGTTATGCTGAAGTGCTGGAGAATGCCGGCGAAATACCCAATTTTGGTGCAATTGAAAGTATTTTGAAGGGTCTGAACTAAGTTTTAGTTAAAGCCTGCCGAAATCCGTTTTATAACTAGTTGATTTTTAAATAAGTACATTTTCTCGTAATTTTACGTTGCACAGAAAAAAAATCTGGCTTACTTTTCGAATAATAAAAGTAGATTTGTTTCGTTGAGACGAATTCTGACGATATTATCCTTCATTCTGTTGATTGCCATTCAGTCACAAGGTCAATCATTAAGAATTTCTCCTCCATCAGAAACTACTGACAGGATTATTAAGTTGTACCCAAACCCGGCTACCATTAATATTACCTTTGATTTACAGAAAGGCTATCAAAAAGGAATGTCTATACAGATTTATAGTTTTCTGGGT
Organism: Chitinophagaceae bacterium; assembly: GCA_026785745.1. GTDB lineage: Bacteria > Bacteroidota > Bacteroidia > Chitinophagales > Chitinophagaceae > JJ008. The sequence goes on from JAJAZO010000290.1 coordinate 6,973, forward strand.
AAGAAAATGTTTGAAATACCTAACGCCCCAAAAAAATCTATCGTTGATTTAAATGACTTCAATCGTGGGCTCTACATGTATCACCTGCTCGATCTTACCGGAAAAGTAATCGAGTCAGGAAAGTTCCAGGTCTCTAAATAATCTTCCCGTTTTTAATTTTTATTGCACCTGTATAATTAGAAATTTCAGGTATTGTGTATTATCCATTCCCCGGATAACAGGATGGTCTCCAGCTTGTGTTTGAAATGTTACTTGTCTTATAGTCCGCCTTGCATCTTTAGCCGCCATGTCAATTGTCTGGAGAAACAGTTCTGTATTAACAAGGCTGGTGCAGGAAGATGTAACTAAAAAACCTCCGGGCTTTACTAATTTCATTGCCCGCAGATTAATTTCCTTATACCCCGTAATTGCTTTTTGAATGGTTTCCCTGCTTTTGGTAAAAGCCGGCGGGTCCAGCATTACTACATCATATTGTCTTCCATCTTTGCCCCATTGCTTCAGCACATCAAAGGCATTAGCTGTTTCAAAGCGACAAATATCCTGCACTCCATTCAATGCAGCATTACTATTGGCTTGCAGTACTGCATTAGCAGAAATGTCAAGACCAAGTACAGACTTTGCACCATAACAAGCAGCATGAATTTCAAAAGTACCGGTATAAGTAAATGCTCCCAACACATCCGCACCTTTTACAATATGCTGAATGGCTCTGCGGTTATCCTGCTGGTCTAAAAAATAACCAGTCTTTTGTCCGTTCTCAATATCAACATAAAACTTCAGCCCGTTTTCAACGATGGTTATTTTCGTATCAAATGGTGCAGATAAAAAACCTTTTTGTTGTGGCAATCCTTCCAGCTCTCTTACCGGCACATCATTTCTTTCATAAATTCCCTTCGGGCTGAAAATTTCATTCAATGCTTTTACAATGGCTGGTTTCCATACATCAATACCAAGAGCCAGTGTTTGAATAACAAAATAGTCGTTGAATTTATCAATAATTAATTGTGGTAAAGAATCAGCTTCGCCAAAAACAAGGCGGCAGTTTTCTGTGTAGCCCAATTTTTTCCGATACTCCCAGCATTTAGCAATCTGGTTAGCGAAAAATCGTTCGTTTATTTCTTCTGTCCTGTTTCTTGTCAGCAAACGAACAAGAATCTGTGATTTAGGGTTGATATACCCTCTTCCAACAAATTTTTTATCGTGGGTAAGCACTTCCACTATATCTCCTCCCTGGGCATCACCATCCACTTTTTCCACTTCATTATTAAATATCCAGGGATGGCCGTTGACTACACGGGGGTTAATCTTTCTTCGCAGGTAAACTTTATTCATAAAGGGCAGCAAGTTACAGTAAGAAAGCACAAGGTGCAAAGCCAGTATCTGCCCAAGACTAAAGCAAACAGGCAGAAAGGGGTACTTCTTGTCACTTGCGATTTTCACTTTTAAGGTCACTTTGTCCTGAAATCCGCTGCCGGCCTGCCGAAAGGAAGGTTGGCAATATTCTTGACAACCTTACCTTTGCAGTCAATTTTAAAAAATGGCAGAAAAAGATATGAAAGAGAATATAGATTTTACCCCTAAAAGCAATAGTGGAATTGATATTAATACCGATGAAAATCAAAGTGGAACTACCCACCTGAACGAGCCAGTGGCTGAGGAGTCTGAAATAGAGAAACTAAAAGCAGAGCTAGAAGAATCGAAAGATAAATACCTGAGAAAAGTGGCTGAGTTTGAGAATTTCAAACGGCGCAATGCCAAAGAAAGAATAGAAATGATTCAAACTGCGGGCCGTGATGTGATTACGGATATGCTGAATGTACTGGATGATTGTGACAGGGCACAAAAACAATTAGATGCCAGCGATGATACCACATCTATAAAAGAAGGTGTAATGCTTGTGTTTAACAAGCTTCGCAATACATTGCAGGCAAAAGGAGTGAAAGCAATGAAAACACTGCACCAGGAATTTAATGCTGACCTGCATGAAGCTATTACAGAAATTCCTGCGCCGTCTGAAGAATTAAAAGGAAAGATTGTGGATGAGGTATTGAAAGGATATTACCTGAACGATAAGATCATCCGCCATGCAAAAGTGGTGATAGGAAAGTAAAAGTTTTGAGTTATGAGCTGCGAGTTACGAGCCAGTTCATGTGTACATAACTCCCAGCTCGTAGCTAAAAGGTCATAGCTTTCTATATGTCAAAAAGAGATTACTACGAAATATTAAGTGTTGCAAAATCAGCAACCACGGATGAAATTAAAAAGGCATACCGTAAAGTTGCCATGCAATTTCACCCCGACCGTAACCCGGGAGATAAAGGGGCCGAAGAAAAATTTAAAGAAGCAGCCGAAGCTTATGAAATATTAAGTGATGCTGATAAGAAAGCTCAATATGATCGTTACGGTCATGCGGGAGTAAGTGGACAAGGACGCAGTAGCGGTCATCCGGGAGGTGGCATGAACATGGATGACATCTTCAGTCAGTTCGGCGATGTTTTCGGTGAAGATTTGTTTGGAAACCTTTTTGGTGGCGGACAAAGAGGTGGCCGCAGCCAACAGCGGAGCCGTGGTGTAAGAGGAAGCAATCTCCGGGTAAAATTAAAATTGACTTACGAAGGAATTGCAAAAGGTGTTACCAAGAATATTAAAGTAAAAAAACATGTTGCTTGCACCACCTGTAGTGGTAGCGGAGCAAAAGATAAAGGCAGCGTACAAAACTGTAATACCTGTGGTGGTAGTGGACAAGTTCGAAGAGTGCAGAATACTTTTCTCGGACAAATGCAAACGGTTACCACCTGCCCTACCTGTAATGGCGAAGGCACCACTGTGACTGCAAAATGCGGCAACTGTAAAGGAGAGGGAAGAGTGTATGGAGAAGAAACAGTAAGTATTGATATACCAGCCGGAGTACAGGAAGGTATGCAGATGAATGTAACCGGAAAAGGCAACGCAGGTGAAAGAGGCGGCCAAGCCGGCGACCTGATTATTTTAATTGAAGAAGAGCCACATAAGGAACTGCACCGTGAAGGATTGAATGTAGCCTATGAATTACATATTTCATTTACCGATGCAGTGGCTGGCACCCAGGTAGAAGTGCCAACCATTGATGGAAGGGCAAAAATTAAAATTCCGGTAGGTACACAAAGCGGAAAAATATTCCGGCTAAAAGGGAAAGGTTTCCCGGCAGTAAACTCCTACGAGAAAGGTGATCAGCTGATACAGGTAAATATCTGGACACCCCAACACCTGAGCAGCGAAGAAAAAGAGATGCTGGAGAAATTAAGTCACTCTCCTAACTTTAAGCCGCATCCTGATAAAAATGAGAAGAACTTCTTTGATAAGATAAAGGATATGTTTTCATAAACATCACCACAGTGCTGTACCGCCTTTTTTCTTTTTCACTTTCAGATAAAGGTCCCTTGCCTGTTGTACGATTGTAATAAATTCTTTTTGCAGCAGATCATCTTTGCCACATGATCCCTGTGCCAGGGTAATAACCTCATTCCAGCCAATATTTGTAAGAAATGGTGATGTACGGAGCAATGAACCAAACATGGCAACTGCTGCTGAAAAATGATAATTTTTATCCAACTCAGTAAAAGGTATAAAATCAAACCTGCAGGTATGATTAAAACTGCATGGCTTTGTACTGTTAGGAAGCTGATAGTTGAGTTTAATATCAGCAAATTTTCCGGTAGTAAAATTATCTTTGATGGCTCCTTTATTTATTTCTGTAGGTGTTATCTCAAAGAGTGCTATCATTGAGTAGCCGGAACCGATTTCTCCGCCTTCAATAACGGATAAAGAATCCCGCAGTGCCCCTACTTTGTTATCGAACCCGATCAACCGGTATTCCTTTACATATTCCGGATTGAAATTTACATTCATATATACATCATCAGCCACCGAATACAATGTTTGGGTAAATTCTTTCAGCAATACCTTCTCTGCTTCTTTAAAATTGTCGAGGTAAGCAAAGTTTCCATTGCCTTTATTAGCTAAGGTTTGAATTTTTGAATCTTTATAATTTCCCATTCCCACTCCCAGGCAGGTAAGATATATACCGGATTGCCGTTGCGACGAAATCAATTCATCTAACTCTGTTTCTGTTTTTAACCCCACATTAAAATCGCCATCGGTTGCAAGAATCACCCTATTATTTCCTTCTTTAATAAAATGATTACGGGCAACGCTATAGGCTAACTTGATTCCCGACTCTCCGGGTGTAGAGCCGCCGGGCTCCAGTTCATCAATTACTTTTAATATTTTTTCCTTTTCGCCACCGCTGGTTGTATTCAGCATTACACCCGTTACACCGCCATACACTACAATGGCTACAGAATCTTTATCCCGCAGATTGTTGACAAGCAACCGGAAGGCTGATTTCAGTAATGGCAACCTGTTGGTCATATCCATAGAGCCTGAAACATCAATTAAAAAAACAAGATGGCTCGGAGGTAATGTATCTAAGTTTAGTTTTTGTGAAGAAAGATTAATATAGAAAAGTTGGTTGTTTGGGTTCCATGGGCAAGAGGTTAATGTGGTTTTAATATCAAAAAGCTGGTTGTCCGGCGGTTTATTATAACTAAGGTTAAAATAGTTCAGCATCTCTTCAATGCGAACTGCGTCGGGAGGCACCATTGCCTTTAGTGTAATAAAACGCCGGATATTACTGTAAGAAGCCCTGTCAACATTTAGCGACATACCGGTAGTCGGAAATCGTTTTGCATTTACAAAATGATTCTCTAAAATACTGGCATAGGTTTCATCGCCTGTCATCCAACTTTTCTGTTCTTCCTTTTGAAGGTCCTTTGTTTGTGAGGAAAGCTTATCTCTCCTGCTGTTAGCCGCAGATCCGGAGAGACGTTTCATTTTTACACTCAGGTATTTCTCTGCATCTACCATTATCTTTTCTTTCTGGTAGCCGTCCATTGAGAAACTGAATGTGTCTATTTGCAGATTAGAAATAATACCAAAAGTGCCGGAAGTTCCGCTTCGGAAGATATAACCTGTTTTGTGCTGCAGGATGGTGACATTTTGCAAAATATTACCTGCTTCGTCCTTTACCTCGCCTCTGGCATAATATTGCTGGGCAAATACGGACGAACATAGTAAGAGAAAAATTGCTATATGACAAGCGGTCTTCAACTGGATATTTTGGAGCGATAAATTACAAAAAAAAACGGAGAGCCCCGCTGATTTTATACAAGCTGGTATATCTCCTTAAGGTTCCGGCCAAGTCCGTCATAATCAAGGCCATAACCTATCACAAATTTGTTAGGAATATCAAATCCCACATAATCTAACTGCAACGGGTATTCTGTAGCTTCTGGTTTATGTAATAGCGTTACTATTTTCAACGATTTAGGCTGCTGATGCACCAGTTTAGGCAGAAAATTGTGCAGCGTCTTGCCTGTATCAACAATATCCTCCACAATAACCACTTCTTTATCAAAAAGGTCATCATCCAGCCCGATAGACGTAACCACATTCCCAGACGATTTCATCCCCTTATAAGAAGCCAGTTTGATAAAACAGATCTCTGCCTCAATATTCAGGTATTTAAAAAGATCAGAGGCAAACATGAAGGAGCCGTTCAGAATGGCAATAAAAAGAGGCCGTTTGCCGGTATAATCTTTTGCAATTTCAGCCGCTAATTCCTTTATGCGTAGTAAAATTGTTTCTTCTGAAAGATAGATTTCAAATGACTTGTCATGCACTTTAATGACTGACATAGGCTGTTAGATTGGTTGGTTGGTTTATTTAATTACTGCCCTGGTTTTTGACGGCAGGAACAAGTGAATAATTCTCTTTTACTGCCAGTTTGGGCATAGAAGGTGATTTTGATTTAAGGTTTAATCGTTCCCCGACAGCCGGTTTATCTTCTTCATTGAGCCAATTCAATTCTCTCAGACTTTCAAGGCGGATAGCTTCCTGTTGTGCGATAGAAAACAAATTTTCTCCCGGTTGCACTATATGAAAATCATTGTTACCGGTTTTTCTTTTTCGTTGCAGGTATATCGACTGATCATTCTCTGTTATTTCGGAACGGGAGATTTCGTTAAACTCAAAAATTTTTGAAAGATCAACTTCATATTGTTTTGCAATAGAAAGAAAGGATGTTCCCTTTTTTACAAACACCACTTTTGTGTCATTGATTTTGAATTGCCCGGAAGGATAGTTGATAACATTTTCCTTTTGCACTGATATTTTTGCCGGAATTGTTTCATTTGTTGCAGATTGCTCATTTTTAGCAATTGCTTCCTTAATAACCAATTCATTTTTTAAAGCCAGAAAAGTAAAGTCCTGTAAATTATAATCTTCAATCAACTTTATCAGCACTTCCGGATACTTTGGATTGGTAGCATAACCTGCTTTTTTTAAACCATTGGCCCAGCCTTTATAATCTGTTGGGTCAAGTTCGAAAAGAGAAGCATACCGCTGGCCATTCTTTAAAAAATTGGAATGGTCTTTATACGATTGTTCTGAAGCGGGATACTTTCGGAAACACTCTGCTTTAGCATCATCATCATGTTTTACTGACTCACCAGTCCAGTTGGATTTACATTTTATACCAAAATGGTTATTTGATTCCAACACCAGCTTACTGTTACCGGCACCTGATTCATGAATGCCCTGTGCCAGCGTAATAGCGGCAGGCACACCGGTTCGTTTCATTTCTGCAACGGCAATGTCTTTATAAGTGTTGATATAATTACTAACTACTTCCTTCTTTTGGGCAAACACTGCGGATGTGACAAGCAACAAAAAAACAACAATACTGTTTCTTATTTTCTGCATGGGTGTTTTATTACAATTTCCGTATCAGGAAAAGTCCGTCACGGATGGTTAATACACATTTTTCAATATCTATTCTTTCCTTAATCAAATTATTAAAAGCCTGGATGCCTTTTGCACTTTTACCCTTCACTTCCTGGTCCAGTACCTGGCCATGAAAGAAAATATTATCTGCTAAAATAAACCCGTTTTTCCTCAAGCGGGGCAAAACGAGGTTAAATTATGCGATATAGGCGGGTTTATCCGCATCTATTAAGACGAAATCCCAGGTTTCGTCAAGTGTGGGTACAATATCTAACGCATTTCCGGTATGTAAAATTATTTTATCAGCAAAAGAAGAACGGGCAAAAT
>JAJAZO010000291.1 GCA_026785745.1 Chitinophagaceae bacterium
CAGTTTCATTGCCAGATATTTTTATTTCATAAATCATTTTAGAAAATTTACCAACTTAAAATTACTACTTTAATCTAACAAGCTGTGTATGATATTGTTTAGGATTACACTTTGAGTTGGTTATGTTCTAATAGTTTTAGTTACACTTTGGCAATCCCCGATGTCTCTGTCTCCTCTTTTTCTTTCAACTCCCTGATTTTATCCAATGCCCTCGCCACCACATCACACATAATGGTATACAAAGCTCCGGGTTTGGCATTTTCGTAGATATAATCCAATGCCTGGTCTTCGTTTGGAATAGTGATGACGGGAATATTGGGGTTTACACTTTCAATACCTTCTTTCAGCAAGTCAATAATTTCATCAGCCGTTCGTCCCCGCAGGTTTTTATCGCAGCGGATAATTATTTCGTCGAAGAATTTTGCTGATATTTCTCCCAGTTCCCGGATGTCTTCATCCCTTCTGTCACCCGTGCCGCTGATAACACCAATTTTTGTTGGATAATCCAGTTTGCTCACAAAATCACAAAGCAGTTTCAGGCCATGCGGATTATGGGCAAAGTCTGCCAGCATAGTAAAATGTTTGAAATGGAAAAAATTCAACCGGCCCGGTGTCAGGCTTTCGCTGGGAATAAAAGTTTGCAAACCTGACCGGATGTCTTCAATAGTAATATCACGGAACAAGTAAGCAGACAACACCGCTGGCAAGCAGTTATTAATATTATGTAAGGCCTTTCCTTCATACGTAAGCGGAATGCTTTTCGCAGGCAGCACTCTTATTTTCCAATTGCCTTTCATTATAGTGACAAAGCCATTTTCATACACACAGGCTAATCCATTAGTGGAGCAATGTTCTTTGATGCGGGGGTTATTTTCATCCATACTAAACAAAGCAACGTTGCACCGGAGACCTTTTTTCATCTGGTAGACTAAATCATCATCCGCATTCAGCACAGCATATCCATGTGGAAAAACAGTTTCAGGAACCACCGCTTTTACTTTTGCCATGGCTTCAATAGTATGAATACCACCGAGACCCATGTGGTCGGCAGCTACATTGGTTACTACTGCCACTTCACAATTTTGAAAAGCTAATCCGGATTTTAAAATACCGCCTCTTGCACATTCCAGTACGGCAAAATCAACTGTCGGATCTTTTAAAACAAAGGTGGATGATACCGGTCCGGTGCAATCGCCTTTCATCATCATTTGATTTTGTATATAAACACCATCTGATGTAGTATAGCCAACTTTTTTACCGGCACTTTTTGCAATGTGTGCCGTCAATCTTGTTGTTGTTGTTTTACCATTTGTCCCTGTAATGGCAATAATGGGAATACGGCCAGCACTTCCTTTTGGAAACAGCATATCCACTACCGGCTCGGCTACATTTCTTGGTAATCCTTCGGATGGGTCAATATGCATACGGAAACCCGGAGCTGCATTTACTTCGAGTATGGCCCCGCCATTTTCTGCAACCGGAGTTCTCAGATCTGTGGCCATTACATCAATACCACAAATATCAAGGCCGATAATTTTGGCAATACGTTCAAACATAAAAATATTAGCCGGGTGTACTTCATCTGTAACATCTGTAGAAGTTCCACCTGTCGAAAGGTTAGCTGTCGGTTTCAGCATCACCCTTTCGCCTTTTGCAGGAATAGTTTCTAAGGTAATCTTTTCATCGTCCAGCATCTTTTGGGTAAACTGGTCAATGGTAATTTGCGTCAGCACTTTCTCATGACCAAAACCACGACGGGGGTCTTTATTTGTTTCGTCTATCAGCCATTGAATAGTGTGAACACCATCACCAACAACGGAAGCCGGAGTACGAAGTGCCGCACAAATAAATTTATTGTTGATTACCAAACAACGAAAATCAAAACCTGTAAGAAATCGTTCGATAATAACACTGCGGCTAAATGCTTTTGCTGCTTCAAATGCTTTAATAGCTTGTTCTCTATTAGTAATATTGGTGGTGTTACCTTTTCCATGATTACCATCAATTGGTTTTATCACCAGCGGGTAGCCAAATTTCTCTATGGCTTCATCCATACCAATTTCAGTTCTTATCACAGTTCCCCGTGGTACTGGAATTTCCGCTGCCCCTAACAGCATTTTTGTTTCTTCTTTATCACCAGCAATATCAACGGCAATATTGGAAGTGGTAGAGGCAACCGTTGCACGGATACGTTTCTGATTTACACCATACCCTAACTGTACCAGGCTTTGCTTATTCAATCTTATGTATGGGATACCTCTTTTTGCTGCTTCTTCCACAATGCAACCGGTAGAAGGGCCGAGCCTTGTATCTTCTCTTATCTCCCGCATCTGCTGGATATCGTTTGCCAAATCATATTCACTGCCATCAATTAATGCCTGTGCAATGCGAACCGAAGCTTTAGCAGCATATAACCCTGCATCTTCTTCCATATAACTAAAGACCACATAATATACACCTTCCTTTTCACCATCCGGGGTTCTTGTGCGGCCAAAGCCGGTGTCCATAGCTGCCAGGGTTTGAATTTCCAATGCAATATGTTCAATCACATGACCCATCCAGGTGCCTTCGTCCACCCGTTTAAAAAAACCGCCCCGCATATCTTCACTGCAGCGATGCTCAATCATTGTTGGAAACATATTTTCCAACCGCTCCCTGAAACCTGTAATAGTATTGGTAGGACGTTGCTCCAGTTCCTCCAAATCCAGTTTCATTTGTATCAGTTTGGTACGGCGAACACTCCAGTAGTTAGGACCTTTCAGCACTTTTATTTCCAATATTTGCATACGTCATTTTGTTAAGCATGGAAGTTAGTTTTTTTTGGTTATGTAGCCAATTCATCCGCCGGAGTTTTATATGGAGGCGGACACCTGTGCTACTATCATCTTAGTTGCGACAGCCTGTCCCGATTTTTTTCGGGACTTCGTTGATCGTTCTGTTCGCTGCTGAGGAACTTCCGGTACCTGCTGACCTCACCCCAATAACATTCATTCATATCGAAGTCACTGCCACCCCATCTCTCCAGGGAGAGGGGAATCAGAGTTTACAATATTCAGAGTAGTCGTGGGGTGAGGTTTTTATTTCACTACATTTATGAAAACAAACAGTTATGCCAGAAAATAATCGTAGAAAGTTTTTGCAAAAAGCAGGAATATTTTCTGCTACAGCATTTTTGTCATCACTAAACCAACCAGTCTGGAGCAGAAACTTAGAAAGTGCTTTGCGAAATGCTAAAGATATTTCACCGGACGAACTGGCAACAGAAGAAGATTTCTGGTATTATATCCAGCAATCATTTACCGTTTCTCCATCATTAATTAATTTGAATAATGGTGGCGTAAGCCCGGCACCAAAAACGGTACAGGATGCCATGAAAAGATATTACGACCTCTGCAATGAAGCACCGAGTTATTATATGTGGAGAATATTAGACCAGGGCCGGGAACCACTTAGAAAAAACCTGGCAAAATTGGCCGGTTGTTCACCAGAAGAAATTGCTATCAACAGAAATTCATCTGAAGGATTGGAAACAGTCATTTTTGGTTTGCAATTAAAAGCAGGGGATGAAGTGGTGGCTGCCAGGCAGGACTATCCTAATGTAATCAATGCTTACAACCAGCGACAAAAAAGGGATGGAATAAAAATGGTTTGGGTAAATCTTGAATTGCCCAGTGAGGATGAGAATTATTTAGTGCAACAATATGTCAAAGCGTTTACTTCCAAAACGAAAGTGGTTAATGTTACTCATATCATTAACTGGAACGGACAAATATTACCTGTAAAGAAAATTGCCGCCGAAGCACATAAAAGAGGAATAGAAGTGGTGGTGGATGGGGCACACAGTTTTGCTCATTTTGATTTTAAAATACCTGACCTTGATGCTGATTATTTTGCCGCCAGTTTACATAAGTGGTTATATGCACCCATCGGAAGCGGAATGTTGTATGTGAGAAAAGAAAAGATAAAAGCTATTTACCCGATGTTCGCTACCAGTGAAGATCCGTTGAAGGATGATATAAGAAAATTTGAAAATCTTGGCACCCGGCCTTTTTATATAGAGCAAGCTATTGGCAAGGC
>JAJAZO010000292.1 GCA_026785745.1 Chitinophagaceae bacterium
ATAGATATCGGATCGAAAAAAGAAGGCGGCGTTGATAAAAAAACAATTTCCTCCCCGTTAGTATTGATGATTCTTGCAGCTATAGTGATTATTGCTGTCACAATATGGATGATTAAGAACAATAAGAATTTCGGCGATCTGGGGTTATTATTTAAGCGAATTGGAAAAAGTATCTGGCAAGGTATCAGTGCCATTCAGCATTTGAAAAAGAGATGGTGGTTTATTTTTCTTACGGTTAGTATATGGGCATTATACCTGGCTGGTGGCTATATCGGGTTTATGGCTTTGAAAGAAACGCAGCAGTACGGCATTAACGAAGCTTTTACCGTTTTATCTGCCGGCAGTGTAGGGATGATTGCAACACCGGGCGGTATTGGTGCCTATGCTTATCTATTACAAAAAACAATGCAGGTGTATGGATTAAATGAAGGGATTGCATTGGCATTTGGCTGGATATTATGGCTGGCACAAACTGCTGTCATTCTCATTGGAGGTTTAATTAGCTTTGCAGGTATGCCTTATTACAATAAAAAAAAACTCCGTGAACAGAGCTGATCTTATACCAACAAAAATTTTCACACTTCCCCTGCTGTTACAGAAACTGGCACAATGGAGAGTGCATAATAAGAAAGTGGCTTTTACCAATGGTGTGTTTGATATACTTCACGAGGGACATATTTTTTCTCTTTCGCAGGCTGCAAAAGAAGCTGACTATTTAATTGTAGGGTTAAATGCAGATGCCTCAGTAAAAAGATTAAAAGGTGATAGCCGCCCGGTTAACAACCAGGAGTCCAGGGCATTGATAATTGCCTCATTGATGATGGTAGATGCGGTAGTTATTTTTGAAGAAGATACACCGCTTCAATTGATAAAAGCCGTAATGCCTGCTGTGTTGATAAAAGGCGGTGATTATACAATTGAGCAGATTGTTGGGGCAAAAGAAGTGATGGAGAATGGTGGCCGGGTTGTTATCAATCCTGTTCTTGACGGATTCTCTACTACTAATACTATCGAAAAGGCAAAAAATGGCTGATATAAAATCTGCCAAAAACTTAATATCTTACTTTTTTGCTGTTTATTAACTTTATCTTTTTCTGAATAACTTATCTATGGCTCACCACGACAAAAGAAAAACGATTGCAAGAGACATCAGCTGGCTTTCATTCAATGCAAGAGTGTTACAGGAAGCGGCCGATTCTTCCGTACCCCTGCGGGAAAGAATTAAATTCCTGGGAATTTTTTCCAATAATATGGATGAATTTTTCAGGGTTCGGGTAGCCACCCTTCGCAGGATGATACAATTTGGTCATAAAGCCAATATGCACCTGGAGAATAATCCTCAACAGATAATTGATGAGATACAAATGACGGTGCTGAACCAGCAGGGAGAATTTAACCGGATATGGGAAGAAGTATCAAAACAATTAAATGCACAGAAAATATTTTTGCGTACTGAAAAAGAGTTGAATACTGAACAGCAAAATTTTGTCCGTAATTATTTTGAAGAAGACGTAAGCTCTGACATTATTCCACTGATGATTGAAAACATCCCTGTGTTTCCGATGTTGCGGGATAAATCTATTTACCTGGCTGTGGTAATGTGGAAGAAAGAAAGTGCATTAAAAAAGAAATATGCCCTGATAGAAATACCAAGCCGTGCATTGGGCCGTTTTACCATCCTGCCATCCGGGCCAGAAGAAAGCCATATTATTTTGCTGGAAGATGTTATCCGTTTCAACCTGCCGGATATTTTTTCTTATTTCGGTTACGATCAGTATCAATCGCATATTTTTAAAGTAACCAGAGATGCAGAGATTGATATTGACGAGGACGTATCGACTAACATTATTCAAAAAATAGAGAAAGGAATTAAGAACCGCAGAAAAGGAAAACCTGTCCGCTTTGTCTATGACCGTGAAATGGATTCCGGCCTCTTAGAATATTTAGTTCGAAGACTCAATCTTTCTAAAAGAGATAACCTGATACCGGGTGGCCGTATTCACAACTTCCGTCATTTCATGGATTTTCCTGAACAGGTGTTTAAAGAAAAGCGTCAGCGGAAAAAACCATTTGATCATCCGTTGCTTACAGTTCGTCGTGTTACTGATGTTATCCTGGAAAAAGATGTGATGCTGCATTTTCCCTATCATTCTTTTCTGCCGTTAATTGATCTTATCCGTGAAGCTGCATTTGATCCCGATGTTACTACTATCAAAATCACCTGTTACCGGTTGGCTCAGCAATCAAAAATTATCAATGCACTTATCAATGCTGTTCGCAATGGTAAAGAAGTTATCGTAATGCTGGAGCTGCGGGCCAGGTTTGAAGAAGAAGCCAACATTGAATGGAAAAACAGGCTGGAAGAAGAAGGTGCCAAAGTGCTGATAGAAATCCCTAACATGAAGGTGCATTCTAAGATTTGTGTGATTAAAAAAAGAACAAAGGATAACAATTTTGTGATGTATGGTTTTGTAAGCACAGGCAACCTGAACGAAAGAACATCCAAAGTATATACCGACCATTGCCTGCTTACGTCCAATCAAAAAATAATGGCGGATGTAAACAGAATGTTCAATTACCTGGAACAGCCCAAAACAGGTATCAACTTCCTGAGGGATTGTAAAGTTATCATTCCCAGCCCGATGTTTGTAAAAAAAGAAATGCTCAAGCTGATTGATGAAGAAATAAAACAGGCAAGAAAAAAGAAACCTGCAGCCATCACCTTAAAGATGAATTCGCTGAGTGATGAAGAGATGATTCAAAAATTATATGACGCCGCAAGGGCTGGTGTGCAAATAAGATTAATCATCCGTGGCGTATTCTGTATGTTTTCTGAAAATAAAAAATATGAAAAGCCTGTCCGTGCTGTCAGCATAGTGGATGAATATTTAGAACATGCAAGAGTGTGGGTATTTCACAACAGGGGTAAAGAAAAAGTTTATATATCTTCGGCAGACTGGATGAGAAGAAACCTGGAGCACCGTGTAGAAGCCACCTGCCCCATCTGGCATGATGAATTGAAACAGGAATTAAAAGATATTCTTGACATACAGTTGCAGGATAATGTGAAAGCAAGATGGTTAGATAATGAGCTGAGTAATGACTATGTGAAAACAACAAAAAAGAAAATCCGATCACAGGTAGAAACCTATAACTACCTGTTTAATAAAACAAAGACGAACCGTGAGACTGGCAGCAATTGATATTGGAAGTAACGCAGCAAGATTATTAATAACAGATGTAATTTCCGGCCCGCAGGATGTCCCTGATTTTATCAAGACCGTCCTTGTACGGGTACCGCTCCGTTTAGGTTTTGATGTATTCGACAAAGGCGAAATATCTCCGGCTAAAGTGGAGAAGATCGTTAAAACAATCAAAGCGTATAAACTTTTATTGGATGTGTATGAAGTAAAGCACCTGAAAGCCTGTGCCACTTCAGCGATGCGGGATGCAGTTAATGCAAAAGAAATCATTAAAAAAGTAAAAGCAGAAACGGGTATTGAAATAGAGGTCATCAGCGGCGACCAGGAAGCTTCGTTTATTTACGAAAACCATGTTGCCGAAAACATGACGCCCGAAGAATCCAAGTTATATATTGATGTGGGTGGTGGCAGCACCGAACTTACCTTTTTTAGTGATGGCAAAATGGTTTTCAAAAAGTCGTTCAACATTGGCACCATCCGTTTATTAAAAAACCAGGTGGAAGAAGCCACCTGGGACGAGATGAAGGAATTTATCAGGAGCAAAACTAAAGGTTATCATCATGTAACGGCTATTGGCTCCGGCGGAAACATTAATAAAGTGTTTTCTATTTCCAAACGCAAAGACGGCAAACCACTGACCCTTGAACTGCTACGGGATTATTATAAAGAATTCAGTAACCTGTCTGTTCAGCAACGTATCAGCCTCCACAAACTGAGAGAAGACAGAGCCGATGTAATAGTTCCTGCCCTGCTTATTTATATTAATATAATGCGATGGGCTGAAGCGGAAGAAATCTTTGTCCCTAAAATCGGACTTGTAGATGGCCTGATCCACAATTTATACGAAGAAGTAGGACTAAAGGATATTGAAATCTAATCAGGTAAATAGTCCCACCTTTACATCAAATAAACAGCATGAGTGCAACTAAAGAAATTAAGAAAGTAACCACCAACACCCTGCAAAAGATGAAGGCTGCTGGTGAAAAAATTGCTATGATAACAGCATACGATTTTTCTTTCGCCTCCATTTTTGATGCTGCAGGTATTGACATTATTTTGGTTGGTGACAGTGCCAGCAATGTAATGGCAGGTCATACCACTACCCTTCCCATTACACTCAATCAGATGATATATCATGCACAAAGTGTGGTAAGGGCAAGAGAAAGAAGTCTTATTGTTTGCGATATTCCGTTTGGCTACTATCAATCTAATTCTGACATTGCTTTAGCATCAGCTATCAGCATCATGAAAGAAAGCGGTGCCAATACGGTGAAACTGGAAGGGGGCGAAGAAGTGATTGACTCTGTAAAAAAAATAGTAAGTGCCGGCATCCCGGTAATGGGGCATTTAGGATTAACACCACAATCAATAAATAAAT
>JAJAZO010000293.1 GCA_026785745.1 Chitinophagaceae bacterium
ATACCCGATAGCTATCGGGTTCATTCTTATAACGTTTACACCACCAGTTTTCAATTTTTGGAAAAGCCAGGTGAAACCAGGGGGTATATTTCTGCGGATTATTTTTAAGGCCTTGCCGGATTTCCTGAACCGCTTTGTAACAATAATCCATTACTTCCTCTTTATTGAAATTCATAACCCCCTCATATTCCCCCACAAAAACATGGTCAAATTCATACTCTGTTAACCCGTTATCAAAATCAGCCTTATAAACAAAATCAAATACTTTCTCTATTGAAGTTTCAAAACCAAGTTCCTCTTGTAACCTTCTTTTTGCAGCCAGCGGGGTTTCTTCGTTTGGCAGTGGATGGCTGCAACAGGCATTTGTCCAAAGTCCGCCACTATGATATTTACTCATTGCCCTTTGCTGCAACAACATTTCTCCCTTTGCATTAAAAATAAAAACACTGAATGCCCTGTGGAGTAATCCTTTTTCGTGGGCTTCCATTTTTTCCATGGTGCCGGTTTGTCTGTCATTGACATCCACCAGTATTACTTGCATCAACTCCATACTATATTAATCGTAATTGATTTTTTACACCTGCCCTGAAGATGATCATTGCCTTGCGGTAGTTGGGAATACGAATTCTCTCTTCCAACACTCTGGCCGGTTCCATCCGCTTTATTTTTTTGAATAAGGATAAATAACATTTGTAGGCAACGTACACACCAAATCTTGCTTTTAACGGAAGATTTTTAATGCCCAGATAAGCCTGCCGGAAGTCATTATGTATATCTTCTTCTATTTGCCTTTTTTCCTGTTCGGTGAAATTATTGAAATCACAACCGGGAAAATATACTCTTGCCAATCCATTGAAGTCAGCTTTTATATCCCGCAGAAAATTTACTTTTTGAAATGCTGCACCCAGCGACCGGGCAGAGCTTTCTAAATTGTCATACAACTCTTTTTTCCCCTCACAAAAAACATACAGGCACATCAAACCTACCACTTCTGCAGAACCATAGATATATTCTTTATATCCCTGGCAATCGTAAGCTTTCTTGTTCAAATCCATTTCCATACTGAGGAAAAAAGCATCAATCAATTTATGGTCAATATTAAATTCATTGACGGTACGTTGAAAACTGTTTAATATCGGATTCAGACTGATACCTCTTTCAATTGCATCATACGTTTCTGTTCTGAACTGTTGTAACAAAAAATCTTTATCATAGTCATGGAAGGTGTCCACTATCTCATCTGCAAAACGGACAAAGCCATAAATATTGAAAACAGGCTGACGCAAATCCTTGTGCAGCATCCTGATAGCCGAAGAAAACGAAGTACTATAGTTCTCCGTTACAATCCTGCTGCAGTTTTGACTGGTCGTATGGAACAGTTGAATCATTCTTTTTCCAAATTAAGGAATTTATCCCAATACTTTAATTACTTGTTTAGCCACCACTTCTCCGCTTATCAGGCTAGGGGGAACACCCGGCCCCGGCACTGTTAACTGACCTGTATAAAACAAATTTTTTACTTTTTTGCTTTGACAAGACGGTCTGAAAATAGCTGTTTGCCGCAGCGTATTAGCCAGTCCATACGCATTGCCTTTGAACGAATTGTAATCAGCTACGAAATCGCTTACTGAATAAGTCTTTTTATACACCACTGAATCAAGGATAGATTCGCCGGTATATTTTTCCATTCGTTTTACTATTTGCTGAAAATATTTTTCTCTTAACTCCTCCGTATCGCCTTCTAACCCTGACGCTACTGGAATAAGGAAAACAATATTCTCACATCCCACAGGAGCTACTGTATCATCGGTAAGAGAACAAACACTTACATAAAACAAAGGGGCAGCAGGCCACTTTTGATCTTTATAAATTTCTCTGCCATGCTGTTCAAAAGGTACATCAAAAAAAAGAGAATGATGAACCGGTTGCTTTAATTTTTTATTCAACCCCACATAATACATCAAACAGGAAGGTGCCATCACCCTTTTTTCCCAATAAGCATCGGAATAACTCCGGTATTCTGCTGATAATAGTTTTGTTTCGGTAAAATGATAATCAGCACCGCTTATAACAGCATCTGCCCGGTAAATAGTTTTATCGGTAGACACAGTTTGTGCGACACCCTTTTTAATAAGTATTTCTTTTACTTCCTCTTCAAAATGAAATGTAACACCCAGCTCCACTGCCAGTTTATACATACCATCTACTGCAGCGTAAAAACCTCCCTGCGGATACCAGGTACCGCCTTTTATATCTGCATAGTTCATCAGACTGTATAAGGCAGGTGTATCCTCCGGTAATGCGCCAAGAAATAATACCGGGAACTCCATCATCTGCCGCAGTTTGGGATGCTGAAAGTATTGCGCAATATGTTTTTTAATGGAAGAAAAAACCTGTAGTTTAAAAACGCCACTCACTGTTTTCCAATCCATGAACTCCAGTATGGAACGGCTTGGTTTATACACCAGATTATTTACACCAACTTCATACTTATAAGCAGCTCCTTTTAAATATTTTTCTAATTTTTCTGCACTTCCTGGTTCCAAAGATTCAAAAACCTTTTTCAATTCTTCAAAATCGGCAGGGATATCGGTGTAGCCATCATTCCAGTAAATACGATAAGAAGGATCGAGGCGATGAAGCGAATAATAATCAGCTACTTTTTTACCAAATTGTGCAAAGTATCTCTCAAACACATCGGGCATCCAATAGAAGCTGGGACCCATATCGAAAGTGAATCCGTTTTCTTTTAATTGCCTTGCCCGCCCTCCGGGTGTTTTATTTTTTTCTATAACGGTAACCTGCCATCCTTCTTTTGCCATAAAAGAAGCAGCAGATAGCCCTGCAAACCCACTACCAATAATAACAACTGATTTTTCGGCCACAGGTAAATTTTTAGAACCGGCTGATCTGCTCTTTCAACAGTTTTCTTGCAAAGTGAATCCTGCTTTTGATGGTACCCAGCGGCTCGATTAGTACTTCAGCTATTTCATTATACTTATAGCCATCAAAATACAATAAAAAAGGTGTTTTAAATATTTCAGGCAGCTGCTGAATGGCTTTATTTATTTCTTTTATCCGCAAATCACTTTCCGCTGCATTGTTTACAATAACCTGTTTCTGATTTAGCAGGTAGTCATTGGGTGTATTATCGAAAATGGTTTTTTGTTTAGCTTTTCTACGATAATTATTGATAAATATGTTTCGCATGATGGTAAACAACCAAGCCTTAATATTTGTACCCTCATTATACTTTTCCTGATTAGCCAAAGCCTTGTAAAGAGTATCCTGGTAAAGGTCATTAGCCGCTTCGGTGTCTCTTGTAAGGTTGATGGCAAAAGGCTTGAGGAAATCCGCATTGGTAAGCAAGATTTCGGTAAATTTTGGATTTGACATATATCTTGTTTAATTATTGAAGCACAAAGTTAAACAATAATTTAAACTCGCAAAAAAAAACTTTCAATTTTTGCTGTGAAAAATTAAAAAAGTTTAAAGTGCTGATAAATAATCCATTACTTCAGGTAAGGATTTCTTAAACTGAACAGAGGGTGGAATTTTTTTCTTGTATTGATGCGTCAATGGCCCTGAAATTACAGTATTGACACCCGTAAATTTTTGTTCAACATTATAGAGGAATTTCTCAAAATTGAAATTAGCCGCAGTCGCCGTCAAATGGGTAAAAACAATATCCGGCTTTTTAAGGTTGATAACATGCTCCACATCCTTTACCGGAACATTAGCTCCGAGGTATATCGCTTTAGCACCTCTGCTTTTGAGAATATAATACATAAATAATAAACCCAGTTCATGGTGTTCTCCTTCTGGCAAAAACAAAAGAAAAGTTTTCTCCAGCTTAATATGCGAGATAGTAGTTTCAATACCAACAATAAGTTTCTGCCTGATAATATTGGTAACAAGATGCTCCTGTGCAGGATTAACATGCCCGGTTTGCCAGAGAATACCAATTTTCTCCATGAAAGGGAAAATAATTTGTATAACAGTTCTTTCTATTCCTTTAGCAATGATATAATTGGTTAGAATTTTTTCAAACCTTTCAATCTCAAGGTCAATCATTTCCTGCACCAGGTCATTAATAATTCGCTCCTGTATAGCCCGGGTATCTCCCAATGATAAAATCTTTTCCCTGATTTCCATTGGCTGCATGCGGTCAATATGCGAAATCTTAAATCCATACTTATTCAGCAAGGCAATATTGAGTACTGTTTTTAATTCATCGTTGCTGTAATAACGGATATTGGTAGTGGTGCGGTGCGGCTTCAAAAAATTATACCGCTGTTCCCAGATACGTATAGTATGGGCTTTTATACCGGAGAGATTTTCAAGGTCTTTTATAGTGAAAGCATTCATAATAGGATAATTACAACCCTGCATAAAAAAAGTTCAACCTGTAGGGTTAAACTCTTCAACAAAGCGAAAATTAAAGCTATCAATTAAAGTTCCATGTTCTTGATTTTGCCGCTATCAATCAATTTCATCATCGGGGCAATGATAGCAGGATTCTGCAATCCATCCAGGTGACGGAACCCATGCAAGTCGGTGCCAATCAAATCATAATACCCTTTTTTGATGAGGTGTTCGGCCAGCACTTGCGGAGATTTGCCATAGTAACCACCTAAAGAAAGCAGGTTTAGCTGGAATAAGCAGCCAATATCTTTCAGCTCTTCGTAAAAATCTTTGTTCTTTTCGAGATAAATATATCGTTCCGGGTGGGCAATTACCGGCTGGTAATTCTGCATCTGCATTTCAAAAAGAATATCTTTTAACGAATGTGATGGATAGGCCAGCGAAAATTCTACCAGCACCATATTACCACTAATAGTAAGCAGTGGAGTGTTGTTCTTTACCAATCCTTCTACATAATCATCTAAAAAGTACTCAGCCGCTGCATTTATTTCAACGTCTAATCCCTCTGCCTTTACAGCTTGTCTAACCAGTTCTAATTTCTCTATAATAATCTCACTGGTGTTTTTATACATATCCCACATGATATGCGGAGTGGTTATGAATTTTGTGTAGCCAAGCTCCATCATTCCTTTTATCAGTTTCAAGGTAGTTTCCATATCAGGCGAGCCATCATCAATACCCGGAAGCAAATGGGAGTGCATATCAGTTTTTAATACACTGAGGTCGGCTTTACCGGAAGCAGGCTTTGATTTGGAAAATAGTTTGAACATGTAGAATTGGTGGCTAAAATTACATATTTACTGACTCGATGGATGCTGCAAAGATTAAAAATTTCGTTTGGGTAAGGAAGGGAAAATTTTATACACCAGCGTACTATTGGGGAAAATGACATACCAGGCTGTCAGGAACAGTATCATGAAATCGGTATAAAAATTCTGATGCTGCTGGTACCAAATTTCCAAAGCCCCTTTATGTGGCGAAATTATTTGTTTATAACATTCATGCGGTGGCAACTGGTTTTGCGTTATTATTAATTCTTCATCTCTGAAAACAATAGAGCCAATGCCGGTAAGACCCGGATGCACATCATAAACCCTAGCTTGCATATCATCTGAGTATCTGTCAAAACCGGTCTTCATCAATGGGCGGGGACCAACGAAAGACATATCGCCAATCAGGATATTCAACAATTGAGGCAATTCATTGAGTTTGCTCTGACGCAAAAATTTTCCGACGGGTGTTATCCGGGGATCTTTCCGTACCGTTACATCACCCAGTCCCATATTAGGACTGTTTTTCAACATAGTCGCAAACTTAAAGATGCCAAACATTTTATTCTTATATCCCACCCGTTGCTGTTTGAAAAGAACTTCATGTTCACCAGTTAGCAATAATAAAATTACAATCGGAATAAAGACCGGCAGCAGTATAATAAAAGCTATTAGCGAAAAGATGATGTCGAAAAAACGTTTGATGAACTTGTACATAGAGCCTCCTCCCGACCTCCTCCGTAGAGGAGGCCACCAAGGCACAGCCCCGGCTTATTTAAAATTTTCTAAAAGGTTTTTAATTATCATTCTCTAAAATCAGCCCATAGCTATTTTAATTTCCCTTACTACTGTTACCAGTTCTTCATCTGTAATATTGGTAGAACTGGGAATGCTGAGACAGGTGCGGTAAATATAATCAGCATTGTCTTTATTCCGGATATATATACAGTCCTTATACATGGGCAATTTATTCATAGGCATCCAGAAACGACGGCTGAGTATATTGTTTGCATTCAAATGATCGAGCAACTGTTGTTGCTTATCCGTTTGAATAGTAACCAGCCAGGCATTTGTTTCTACGTCCGGTAATTCTTGCTGAAAACGGATGTCTGCTACTCCTGTCAGTTCTTTTTTATAAAAGGCCGTACATTCTCTTTTCCGCTTTATAAAAGATGGCAGCAATTCCATTTGCCCCACTCCAATTGCAGCCAGCACATTTACCAACCGATAATTGTATCCCACTTCATCATGATAATACTCGTCGGAACTGGCTTTTGCTGTAGTGGTAATGTGTTTGGCATGCCTGGCTAATGCCTCGTCATCTGTTACAATAACGCCACCACCGCCGGTAGAAATAATTTTATTGCCGTTAAAACTAAAACAAGCCAACGGACTAAACGTACCGGCACTTTTTCCTTTATAAGTAGTGCCTAATGCTTCTGTTGAATCTTCAACAATTGGTAATGGATATTTTTTTACAATGGAAAGAAAACGGTCCATATC
>JAJAZO010000294.1 GCA_026785745.1 Chitinophagaceae bacterium
ATTCCTGCATGTCAGAAAGATAATATTACAAGTTTTATTGCGGGAGGATCAGGGTCAGGTGATGAAGGTGCAACTAAATGTAATGCAGCAGACCCACAAACTGTTTCTTTTACCTGGTCTTTTCAATCCGGTGAAACGATGCTTACTACTTCTTCTCCATTAATTCCCGGAGGTACATCAGGCTCTTCTACATCAACAATTGTTTCGCTTACAGAAACACAACTTGTATTATCACAACCCTATACTATCGGTGCTGTTACAAAGACTGCACAGGCCACCTTTGTTCACTAAAATATTAGGAAAGGTATTTCCCCACTATGGGAACTCTTCTGCCTACGCCAAAGGCTTTGGGAGAAATACGAATGATAGGACAAAACTGGTTTCGTTTGTATTCATTGACGTTAACCATTTTTAATACCCTGTCCACCAAAGCAGGATCAAAGCCCTGTGATTTTATTTCTTTTGGACCTTGCCGCCGTTCAATGTATTGATACAAGATTTGATCAAGGATGGCATAATCGGGTAATGAATCAGAATCTTTTTGTCCCGGCCTTAATTCTGCTGAAGGTGGTTTTACAATAATATTATTCGGAATTATCTCATTATCCTTGTTGATATATTTCGCCAAAGCATATATCTGCATTTTATAACAATCACCCAGCACACCCAAACCACCTGCCATATCACCGTACAAAGTACCATAGCCGGTTGCCAGTTCGCTTTTATTGGAAGTGTTCAGTAAAATGTATCCAAATTTATTGGCGATAGCCATCAATAAATTTCCTCTGGTGCGGGCCTGAATATTTTCTTCTGCCAGGCTAAATGGTAAGTCTTTGTAAATAGGCTTTAGTTCTGTAAGAAAGCTCTCATAAATATTTTTGATCGGAACAATATCATACGGGTTGCCCAAATTCTTACTCAATTGTTCTGCATCAGTTACTGAATGATCAGTGGAATACTGCGAAGGCATCAGAACAGCTCTAACATTTTCTTTCCCCAATGCTTCACATGCCAATGCCAATGTTACTGCACTGTCAATACCACCACTGCTGCCAAGAATAGCCTTGGTAAAACCCATTTTGCTGAAATAATCTTTAATAGCCATTACAATGGCATTATGTATTTCGGCAGTACATAAATTAGAATTGAGTTCCGCAGGATTAAATTCTGCATCCGGTAAATTTTTAGCAAATGCTTTTACGGGCTGAACAAAAGTTCCATCATCTTTCAATTCAAAAACTTCCATCGCCTCTTCAAATAACGGCAGTTGTTTTATAAGATTCGCATTTTTATCAAACACTAAGGAAGCTCCGTCAAAAACAATTTCTGTCTGGCTGCCCACACAATTGCAATAAAGCATAGGCAGCTTATACTTTGTTGTATTTAGTTTTACGATTGCTTTCCTGTCTTCCACATGTGTATAATCGAATGGAGATGCTGATATATTCAGCATTATATCCGGCTGCTGTTTCATCAGTTCATCCATCGGGCAGTTTCGGTACAGCGGATTATCGCCGAGGTTCCAGATGTCTTCGCAGATAGTTACTGCCAGTTTCTTTCCTTTAAATTCAATTACATTCCAATTGTAAGCAGGCTCGAAATAACGATACTCATCAAACACATCATAGTTTGGCAAACAGGTTTTATGTGCAACTGCTTTTACTTCTTTTTCATAAAGAAAATAAGCAGCATTGAATAAATCTTTTCCTTCCCGGACAGGGTTCTTGTCCGGCGCACCGATCAGCACTGCAATAGTATCGGCATGTTGTTTAATGGTATCTATAGCCTGGTTACACTTATTGATAAAATCATCAAACTCCAGAAAATCTCTCGGGGGATAGCCACAAACACATAGTTCAGAAAACATTACCAGGTCTGCACCTTGTTGCTTTGCCCATTCAATTCCTTCAATAATCTTGCGGGTATTATCTTCAAAATTACCGATATGATAATTTTGCTGTGCTAAGGCGATTTTCATAGCACAAATTTAGCCCCTATCCCGTACTTGTCCCGATAATTTCGGGGAAGGGGAACAAAAACCTGTAATCCGAAAATTCTTTACTGACTCTGTTTGTTATAACTTCGTAAACAACATTTTATCCAATACAACGTTTTTAATAGCTATGAAAAAAACTGTCCTCGTTTTACTCCTCGCCGTTTCTTTATTAGCCTGCAAAAAAAAGAAAGGCATCCCTGATGTTTCCGATATAAAAGTGGACATTAAGCTGGAACGGTTTGACAGGGATTTTTTTGCAATTGACACCAACAATATTCTGTCGGGTCTAAATCAACTCAATAGCAAGTATCCGGTTCTCACTAATATCTTTCTTCAGAATGTATTGGGCTTGGATAGTGCAAAAACGATTGCAGGTGTTAAAAGTTTTATTAGCTTAAGTAAAAACAGCAATTTGTATGATAACCTAATTACTATTTTTAAAACCACAGATGATTTAGAAAAGGATTTTAAAAAAGGATTTCAGTTTGTAAAATATTATTTCCCGAAATATAAAGTACCGACCATTATTACTATTGCCGGACCAGTGGATGCCATGGCACAATCGGAAACCGGCCCCACACCCGATTTTCTGGGACCTGATTTCTTAGGCATCAGCCTCCAGTTTTATCTCGGTAAAAAATTTTCTGTTTACAACGATCCGTTCTTTACTGAAAATGTAGCACCCGGTTACCGTAGCCGTCGTTTCAGCAAAGAGTATATCATTGGTGATGCCATGCAATTAATTGTTAATGATATGTTCCCCGATAAAAGTGGCAGCAAACCATTGATAGAGCAAATGATTGAAAAAGGTAAGCGATGGTATTTGTTAGATAAATTTTTACCCACCACAGCAGATTCTATTAAAACAGGGTATACTGAACAACAACTGGACTGGTGCAACGAGAACGAAGGTTTGATATG
>JAJAZO010000295.1 GCA_026785745.1 Chitinophagaceae bacterium
ATATAATATAGTACAGATAAGCAACGATCCTAAAATTCCTATTGGCATATCTTTTTTAGGATTCTTAGCTTCCTGTGCGGCTGTACTCACCGCATCGAAACCTATATAGGCAAAAAAGACGATGGCTGCGGCCCGAATGATGCCGCTAAACCCAAAGTCGCCAAACTTACCGGTATTATCAGGAATATAAGGGCTATAGTTGTCATTGTTTATATACTGCCATCCAAGAATGATGAAAGTAAGCACCACCGCAATTTTTACCACCACAATGATGCTATTAACAAATGCACTTTCTTTTGTTCCCTTTATTAATAGCAAACTCATCAATACAATGATAAACACAGCCGGGAGATTAATAATGCCTCCGCTCCAGGGCCCTGCCGTTAATTCTGTTGGGAGTGCAACACCAAATCCTTCAAGAAACCTGACCAGGTAACGGCTCCAGCTTATACCTACAGTAGCTGCACCTACAGCATATTCAAGAACCAAGTCCCAACCGATAATCCAGGCCATAAACTCACCCATGGTGGCATAAGAATAAGTATAAGCACTGCCGGCCACCGGAATCATAGAAGCAAACTCTGCATAACAAAGACCTGCAAACAAACAACCCTAACCTGCTACTACAAACGAAATGGTGATAGCTGGCCCCGCATGATTAGCAGCCGCCATACCTGTAATGGAAAACAGACCAGCACCAATGATGGCACCAATACCAAGGGCAATTAAACCTTTAGCTCCGAGTGTCCTTTTCAGTGTATGTGTTCCGGTTTCGGCTGCTTCATTCATTAAAGCATCCATCGGTTTTCTGACAAATAAACTCATATGTTAGTTTTACAATGGTTGATAAAATTTACTTCTTAAAATTTTTGATGGCCGTAAGATAACGTTTTAGCTCTTCCCGAACACGGGGAAACAGAAACAGCAATCCTATCATATTTGGAAATACCATTGCTAATATCATTGCATCAGAAAAATCTGTTACTGCGGTCAGCGATACAGAAGCTCCGATTACAACAAAAAGCAAGAACAAAATTTTATAGCTTAAATCAGCAGCTTTGCTTCTGCCAAATAAATATTTCCAAGCCTGCAGGCCATAATAGCTCCAGCTTATCATGGTAGAAAAGGCAAATAATACAATGGCAATAGTCAGCACATAAGAAAAATGGGGTATCACCTGATTGTATGCTATGGAAGTTAAATCTACTCCACTAACAGATGCGCCGTTTTCATTTAATATAACAGCCCCTCTGCCATCTCCACCATACGGGAACATAACGCCGTCTTTATTGAACATTATTATCACCAACGCTGTCATAGTGCAAATAACTACGGTATCAATAAACGGTTCCAATAGTGAGACCACACCTTCTGAAGCGGGATATTTTGTTTTTACAGCAGAGTGTGCAATAGAAGCAGAGCCAGCCCCGGCTTCGTTGGAGAAGGCGGCTCTTCTGAATCCAATAATTAATACACCCATCAAGCCACCCAGGCCGGCACGGGGCGAAAAGGCTTCAGTAAATATCATCCGGAAGGCATCATCTATATAACTGAAGTTGGCAAAAATGATAATTAATGAAGCAACGATATATAAAATGGCCATGAACGGAACAATCTTTTCGGTAACAGTAGCAATTTTTTTAATACCTCCGATGATTACTATTCCGGTAATAATAGCCAGTATAACGCCAATAATAAAACCAGCAGAAGAGCCTGTCATACCTGTCATAGATACAATTTGCTGTGCAGCTTGGTTGCTCTGAAAGGCATTGCCACCGCCAAATGATCCTCCTACACAAAGAATAGCAAATAAACCAGCTAAAACTTTTCCAAGACCAGCCAGATTTTTTTCTGCAAACCCTTTTTTCAGGTAATACATCGGTCCGCCATATACAACACCATTTTTATCTATGTCACGATATTTTACACCGAGGGTACATTCTACAAATTTGCTGCTCATTCCAATCAACCCACAAACAATCATCCAGAATGTTGCGCCGGGTCCACCAATAGCTATTGCTATGGCTACACCAGCAATATTTCCGAGGCCCACTGTACCTGACACGGCAGTTGCCAATGCCTGGAAATGGTTAACTTCTCCGTGATGCGATTCATTTTTTATTGTATCTACTATGTCTCCATTTGCCACATTCACCGCAGAACTGCTAACTGGTGTGGCATCTTTTTCAAGGTCGTCATATTTTCCCCTTACTACTTTTATGGCAAGGCCAAAAAGGCGGATGTTGACAAACCTGAAGGCCAGCGTAAAAAACAGTGCCCCAAGTGCCAAAAGCATTACTATAAGCGGAATTGAAACGCCACCGATATTAATGGAATAGAAAACTATGTTGGAGGTAGCATCTGTAACGGGTTGAAAAGCTTCGTTGATGCGTTGATCAAGCCCCTTTTTTGTTTCGGGAGGTGCATCCTGCGAAAAACTGAGGGCAGGAATAACAATAAAAGCCAGTAGGGCAATGGCCCGGTTGATTTTTTTAAACATGCAGATTGGTTTTGTTGGCAACAATATATTTCAGTTGCGTAAAGTAATTAATTATTTAACAGGAGGGGGCAAAAT
>JAJAZO010000296.1 GCA_026785745.1 Chitinophagaceae bacterium
AAGAAAGAAATCCTCATCAACAGCATCAATCCAGAATGGAAGGATTTATATCAGCAGACAAGATTCAAGTAAGACGAAGCTGTATCAGTAAAAAACCTGCTATTTCAATACCTCTCTCGAAATCACCAGCTTCTGTATCTCACTCGTTCCTTCACCAATCGTACAAAGTTTAGCATCCCGATAATATTTCTCCACCGGGAAATCTTTCGTATAACCATATCCGCCAAATATTTGCACCGCATCATTGGCCACTTTTACTGCTACTTCGCTGGCATAATATTTTGCCATAGCCGCTTCTTTAGTCATCGGTTGTTTGCGGTTTTTTAAATCGCAGGCTTGTAAGGTGAGTAAATCAGCAGCCGCTATTTCTGTAGCCATATCGGCTAACTTAAAAGAGATGCCCTGGAAAGAAGAAATTGGTTGGTCAAACTGATACCGTTCCTGAGAATATTGCAGAGCTGCTTCGTAAGCACCTTTGGCAATACCCAATGAAAGAGAGGCAATAGAAATTCTTCCGCTATCTAATATTTTCATTGCTTGTTTAAAACCATCCCCTACTTCACCTAAACGGTTTGCATCTGAAATACGGCAATTATCAAAAACCATTTCTGCCGTTTCACTGGCCCGCATACCCAGTTTGTTTTCCTTTTTACCGGCACTAAAACCGGCTGCTCCTTTTTCTACAACAAACGTTGTTGAATTATTTTTTGCCCTTGGTTCCCCGGTGCGGCATACCACTACTGCCACATCACCACTCTTGCCATGCGTTATAAAATTCTTTGTGCCATTGATGATCCAGTCGTTACCATCTTTTACGGCTGTACATTTCATATTACCTGCATCGCTGCCGGTATTGGCTTCTGTAAGCCCCCATGCTCCTATCCATTCTGCGGTAGCTAATTTCGGCAACCATTTTTTCTTTTGTTCTTCGTTGCCAAACGTCATGATATGACCGGTGCAAAGAGAATTATGTGCAGCAAGACTTAACCCAATTGAACCGCATACTTTCGCAACTTCTTCAATCACCGTTTTGTATTCAAAGTAAGAAAGCCCGGCACCACCATATTCTTCAGGTACCAGCACACCCATCAATCCCAGCTTTCCCATTTCTTTAAAAATGTGAACAGGAAATTCCTGGCTTTCATCCCACTCCATCACATGTGGTTTGATATGTTGTAGTGCAAAGTCCCTTGCAGTTTGAGCTACCTGTTGTGTAAGCTCAGCAGATTGAAAATTCATAAAAATAAAAATCGTTGGTTATTGATGTAATAACTGTGCCACTCCAAATTAGGGGTGGCACAGTCTTGGGCCTTCATTAAATGCAAGCAAGCAATCATTAAAGGCAGGTGCAAGGTAAGGGAAAATTATATTAACTAACAAGTGTTAGCACAAAGAAATTTTGAATGGTTCATATCCTTGTTTAAAACTCAAGACGTAATCCATCATAAGCAAGGTGAATTCCATCGGGCAGTTCGGCCTGTATCGCTTCATGCTGGCCCAATTGGTGGGAAATATGGGTGAAATAAGCAGCTGGAATTTTCAATTCCTGCACCATCCCAATTGCTTCATCCAACGTAAAATGGGAAATATGTGCCTTTTTCCGGAGAGCATTCAACACCAGCACTTCGCTCCCTTTTATTTTTTCCTTCTCCGATTCATCAATTTTGTTAGCATCCGTGATGTAAGTAAATTTTCCAAACCGAAAACCCAAGACCGGCATTTTTAAATGCCATACCAGTATTGGTGTAACAGGAATATCACCAACTACAAACGGTTCAAGGGTAATCGTATTAAGATTGAGTTCGGGAATACCGGGATACTTTGTATCTGTAAAAGCATAATAAAAATCCCGTCGCAGTGCTTCTTCGGTTAATGAATCGGCATAAATATTTATTGGTTTCTTTAAAAGAAAATTAAATGCCTTTACATCATCCAGCCCGGCCATGTGGTCTTTATGCGGATGCGTAAAAATAATTGCATCCAACTGTTTTACTTTTTGCCTGAGCATCTGGTAGCGAAAATCAGGACCGGTGTCAACCACCAATGCAGTTGTTGCTGATTGTACCAAAATACTTGAACGAAGACGATTATCTTTTTTATCGGTGGAAGTGCAGACCTCACATTCGCAGCCAATCATAGGTACGCCGCTGCTGGTACCGGTGCCAAGAAATGTTATTGTGATAGAGGGATACACAGGTAAAAATAAGAAATGAGAAATTAATAATAAGGAATGAAAAAGGGGAAGGCTGTGTCAACTTTCTACTCCGATATTTATTGTCCTTTATCTGCCTGTATGCCGTCAGGC
Source organism: Chitinophagaceae bacterium (assembly GCA_026785745.1). Lineage (GTDB taxonomy): Bacteria > Bacteroidota > Bacteroidia > Chitinophagales > Chitinophagaceae > JJ008. The sequence continues at coordinate 2,306 of JAJAZO010000296.1, forward strand.
TGGCCTGCCTACCGTTAGGTAGGTTTTTCATTCTCTTCTATCACCAGTTTAGATAAAATATCTGCGTGAAGTTTTTTTGAACCTTCTGTGAGGATGCCCGGGTTTATATCCAACTGCGGAATCAGATCTATCAATGTATTGATACGTCCTTCCGTCTGCAAAAACTTATTCAGTACCACCACTTTTCTTTCTTCCAGTATGCAATAGCCACTTTGAAATGTTCCTCTTTCGTAGCGTAATACATAACCGGCTTCTTCAGGAATGGCTTCTAATTTATCGAGAGATGTTTGTGTGTATTTCATGCCCCAAGTCCGCCAACTGGCGGAGAGTTTAGAGTTTGATGATTAAAACTTTCTTACAGTTGCGAAACTACTCTATGCAGATATTTTTGCTTTAATACTTTTCCACAGTTGTGAGGAATTTATAATCTAAGTTCCCTTTAGGGACAGGGTTTACTTACTCTGCATCTTTATCACGGGTATTATCATTTCTTCCAAACTCACTCCGCCATGCTGAAAAGTGTTACGATAATAGTTGACATAATGATTATAATTATTGGGATAGCACAGGAAACTGTCCTCTTTGGCGAATATGAAAGATGAATTAATGGTTGGAACCGGCAAACCAGCTTCTCTTGGGTCACGGAATGAGAGTACTTCTTTTGGTTCATAATTCAGGTTGCGGCCATGTTTATAACGGAGATTGGTAGTGGTTTGTTTATCCCCTACCACTTTATATGGCGTTTTTACCCTCACACTTCCATGGTCGGTTGCCAGTACAATCTTGATATTTTTATCTGCAATTTTCTTTAATGCCTGATGCAGCGGCGAATGCTCAAACCAGGAAGTGGTAATGCTGCGGTAGCTTATTTCATCGCTGGCCAGTTCTTTCAGCACTTCCATTTCGGTTCTGGCATGGCTAAGCATATCCACAAAGTTGTAAACGATAACATTTAAATCATTGTTGAGCAGGTTATGGATACTATTCATCATATCCAGCCCTGCCTGGTTGTTCACCACTTTTGTATAAGATACTTTTAAATCTCCTTTCCCCAACCGTTTCAGTTGTGCCCTGAAAAATTCTTCCTCATGCAGATTCTTTCCGCCTTCTTCCTCATCATTTTTCCATTGGTTGGGAAATTGCTTTTCAATATCCATTGGCATCAGCCCGGCGAAAATAGCATTACGGCAATACTGTGTTGCTGTAGGGAGTATGCTGTAAAAACTATCCTCTTCTAATATGCTAAAGCTTTCAGAAAAAATTGGTTGAATAGCCTTCCATTGATCAAAGCGAAGGTTATCAATTAATATAAAAAATAACGGCGTTCCTTTTTCTAAGTGTGGCAATACTTTAAACTGCATGAGCGAATGGCTCATCACCGGGCCATCTTTACTTTTTGGATTTACCCAGCCAGAATAATTTCTTGACACAAATTTGAAAAACTCGGTATTGGCTTCACTCTTCTGGTTTTGTAATATTTCCTGCATCTCCGGACTGTCACTTTTTTCCATTTCCAATTCCCAATACACTAATTTTTTATAAATATCCATCCACTCGTTGTAATCAGGATTGCTGTTCAATGCAGTAAACAAATGACGAAACTGTTGCTGATAGGCAGTGGTTGTTTTTTCAGCCACCAGCCTTCTGTTATCAATTATTTTTTTCAAACTCAGCCAAACCTGGTTAGGGTTAACCGGCTTAATCAAATAATCACTTATCTGTGAACCGATGGCATCATCCATCAGGTTTTCGGTTTCGTTTTTCGTAATAAGTACTACCGGCAGCGATTGATTTATTTCTTTAATCTTCGCCAATGTTTCCAGCCCGGTGATGCCCGGCATACTTTCATCTATCAGCACCACATCCACCGGGTTTTCCTTTACATAATCTATCGCATCAAATCCGTTGGTAAAAGTTTGCACCTCATACCCTTTATTCTCCAAAAACATTTTTTGTGATTGGAGGCTTTCAATTTCATCGTCCACCCAGATAATTTTTGCGATTGCCATATTTGTATTTTGGTGCTGATTGTTTGTTACTGGTTATTAACCATTCTTTACCGGGAATGTCTCTATAATTATTAAAAGCTTATATTGGTTTACTGAAACCAATTAGCGACAAGAAACCAGCAACCAGTCAAAAATAGCTTATTAAAGGCTGCCTTTGTACTTTTGCCATCCTGCCTTTAACAAAACAGCAACAATGCCAACTGTCCGTAAAATAATCAACGACCCTGTTTATGGTTTTATTACCATTGATCACCCATTGATTCTGCAAATAATTTCTCACCCTGTTTATCAGCGGTTGAGAAATATCCACCAGATGGCTTTTGCCCACCTGGTGTATCCGGGTGCGGTCCATTCAAGATTGCATCATTCCCTCGGTGCTTACCATTTAATGTGTACCGCATTGAGTGAACTGAAAAGTAAAGGCGTTGAAATAACCGCCGAAGAAGAACTGGGTGCAAAAGTTGCCATTCTGCTGCATGATGTTGGCCACGGTCCATTTTCCCATGCCCTGGAAAATGAATTGGTAAAAGATGTGCATCATGAAACCATTTCCATTTTATTGATGGAGAAACTGGATGCTGAATTAAACGGTCAACTGCAAACTGCTATTGCTATTTTCACCAATAAACATCCAAAGAAATTTTTGTATCAATTAGTGTCCGGACAATTAGATGTAGACAGGATGGATTACCTGAACCGGGATAGTTTTTTTACTGGTGTGGCAGAAGGGGTGATTGGTTATGACCGCATCCTGAAAATGCTGACCGTAAAAAACGGCAACCTGATGGTGGAAGAAAAAGCTATTTATTCGATTGAAAAATTTTTAGTATCCCGTCGCCTGATGTACTGGCAGGTGTACCTGCACAAAACAGTGCTGAGTGCAGAAAAGATGCTGGTAAAAATCATACACCGGGCAAAAGAACTGATAGCTGGTGGGCACAAAGTAATTGCCGCCACTGATGAACTTAGTTTCTTTTTGTCCGCAGGATGCAATGCACAAAATTCCAGCACCAACTCACCCATTGAGCAGCATTTGGAAACATTTTGCCGTCTTGATGATCATGATGTAATGGCCACTATCAAAAACTGGAGCCATCACTCCGATAAAATATTAGCGACGCTTTGCCGTTCATTAGTGGAACGAAAGTTGCTAAAAGTAAAATTACAGGCTGAACCCTTTGATGAAACATTTGTAAAAGAAAAAAGAAAAGAGTCTTGCGAAAAATTGGGCATCAGTGAAAAAGAATCTGGTTATTTTGTATTTACCGGCGAAGCCAGTAATACAACTTATAATCCGGGAGATGAACGTATCAATATTTTATTCAAAGACGGAACGATAAAAGATATTTCAAAAGTGGACAATGCGTTGATTCATTTTAATAGCGGTCTCGCCTATGGCGAGATTAAAAAATATTACATTTGTTACATGAGATAGCTGCAAATAGTGAGTTATAAGCTAAAGGCCTTTAAAACCAGCTGTTTGCTCAAAACTCGCAATTCAAAGTTCAAAGTTTTACTACATGACATTTCCTGCTTCACAAATAGCACTTCTTGTTAATGGAAAGGTAGAAGGAAATCCTGATGCCTCCGTTAATTCGTTTGGAAAGATTGAAGAGGCCAAAGAAGGGCAACTGACATTTTTCTCCAATCCTAAATATGAAGAATACCTGTATAAAACCAACGCATCAATAATTCTTATTAATGAAGATTTTGAATTAAAGCAACCCGTTGCAGCAATATTAATAAGAGTTCCCGATGCCTACACCGCTTTTGCAACACTGCTGACTAAGTACCAGGAAATTGTTCAGCAACAATTGGCAGGTATTCAGCAACCGAGTTATATTGCCCAAACAGCTTCGTATGGTGACAATGTTTTCGTTGGAGCATTTGCATATATAGGTGAGAATGTAAAAATCGGAAGTAACACAAAAATATTTCCCAATGCGTTTATCGGTGACAATGTGATTATCGGTAACAACTGCACTATTGATCCCGGAGTAAAAATTTACCATGATTGTAAAATCGGAAACCATGTTAACATACTCGCAGGTACAGTCATCGGCAGTGATGGTTTTGGCTTTGCTCCGCAACCGGATGGAACTTTTATTAAAATCCCTCAATTAGGCAATGTAATTATCGAAGACCATGTGGACATTGGAGCTAATGCTACTATAGACAGGGCAACAGTTGGATCTACCATTATAAAGTCAGGTGCCAAGCTGGATAACCTTATCCAGATAGCACACAATGTAGAGGTAGGCAACTATACGGTTATTGCAGCACAGGCCGGTATAAGTGGCAGCACCAAGATTGGTAAAGGTGTATTGATTGGCGGACAGGCCGGTATTGTAGGACATATACAACTCGGTGATGGAGCCAAAGTAAATGCACAAAGCGGCGTTAGTAAATCTATTGAACCGGGTAAAACTGTAACCGGCTCTCCGGCTTACGACTACACAGCAGCACTCCGCAGCCAGGCCATTGCCCGCAACCTTCCGGAAATGGAAAGGAGGATCAAAGAACTGGAAGCGTTGGTAAAACAGTTGATGGAAGAAAAAGTTTCTTAAACTCCGTTATGAAAATCTGCGGTTTCACCTTCGTTCGCAATGCAGTTCAGTACGACTATCCGGTTGTAGAATCCATCACTTCCATCCTTCCTATCGTTGATGAATTTGTTGTAAGCGTTGGCAATTGCAATGATGGAACTTTACATTTAATTGAATCCATCGGTTCACCAAAAATAAAAATCGTTCATTCTATTTGGGATGATTCATTAAAAGAAGGTGGCCTGGTGCTGGCGGTAGAAACAGATAAAGCACTGGCCCATGTTCCTGCCGGATATGATTGGGCTTTTTACCTGCAGGCAGATGAAGTAGTACATGAAAAATACCTTGCTGCTATTGTTTCAGCAGCAAATAAATATGCCGATCATGAAAAAGTAGAAGGGCTGCTTTTTAAATACGTTCATTTTTATGGCAGCTATGATTATGCAGGTGATTCACGGCGATGGTACAATCATGAAATAAGGCTGATAAAAAACAATCGCAATATCATCTCCTATAAAGATGCGCAGGGCTTCAGAACCAAACAGGGTAAAAAATTACAGGTAAAAGAAATTAAAGCGGAAATATATCATTATGGATGGGTTCGTAACCCGAGCAAGCAAAATGAAAAAATATCAGCTTTTTCCGCATTTTGGAACGGAGAAGGATATACACCATCCCCATATAATGAAGAGCAACAGTGGGATTTTGTAAATGATGCCGATTCCCTTGAATTGTTTAAAGGCACTCATCCGGTAGTAATGCAGAAAAGAATTGCCGGGAAAAACTGGAATGCCAATTTCGACACCAGTAAAAAACGTTTTTCATTTAAAGATGGCATATTGTACCGCATTGAAAAATTGACCGGCAAACGCCTTTTTGCTTATAAGAATTATACCGTCATTTAATAGCCGTAAAGTGTTCCCTGTGGGCATTGAAAATGAATAATTATCTTTGTCCGCATGATTTCCTCCACAGAAAATAAGGTTAATATTGCTGGCATTATGTCCCCCGGTTTTAACCCCGATAAACAACATACGCTAAAGTCAGCGGTAAGCATTTCAGGTACTGGTTTGCACACTGGTGTAATGGCCGACCTGACACTGAAACCTGCTAACCCCGGATTTGGTTTCCAGTTTCAACGGGTGGATTTACCGGGACAACCCATCATCAAAGCAGATTGCGACCTTGTAACCGATGTTAGCCGGGGTACTACGCTGGAAGCTAATGGAGCTAAAGTAAGTACTGTTGAACATGTGTTGGCAGCTTTAGTAGGAATGGGTGTTGATAATTGCCTGCTTGAAATAAACGGACCCGAAATGCCCATCATGGATGGAAGTTCTGAACCGTTTGTAGAATTGATTGAAGAAGCCGGGGTAATAGAACAGGATGCCGCTAAAGTATGGTACAGTATTGATGAAAATATTTATCATTACGATGAAGAAAAAAGAGTGGAACTGGTAGCCATGCCTGCCATGGATTACCAGGTAACTACGTTAATAGATTTTAATTCTCCTGTGCTGGGTACGCAACATGCCGGGTTAAAATCAATGAAAGATTTTAAAGAAGAAATTGCCCCCTGCCGAACTTTCTGTTTTTTACATGAGTTGGAAATGCTGCTGGATAATAACCTTATCAAAGGCGGTGATATTAATAATGCCATTGTTATTGTTGACAAACCAGTTGACAAAAAAGAAATGGACCGGCTGAAGAAGATATTCAACAAAGAAAACATTGAAGTAAAGGCTGAAGGTTACCTGAATAATCTTGAACTGCGTTTTCCCAACGAACCTGCCCGGCATAAACTATTGGACGTTATCGGAGATTTAGCATTGATTGGCTATCCTATCAAAGGAAGAATTATTGCCAACCGCCCCGGCCATAGCACCAACGTGGAGTTTGCTAAAAAAATAAAGCAGTACATCAAAAAGAATAAACATACCAAAGGTGTTCCGGTTTATAACCCCAGCCAGCCGCCTGTGTATGACCAACAGTTTATTGAAAAAACATTACCGCATCGTTTCCCCTTTGCCCTGGTAGATAAAATCATTGAGCTGAGCGACACACATATCGTTGGTATAAAAAATGTAACGTTTAACGAATGGTTTTTCCAGGGGCATTTTCCCGGCAACCCGGTAATGCCCGGAGTGCTGCAGATAGAAGCCCTGGCCCAATGTGGCGGTATATTAGCCATCAACCTTAGTGGTGAAGGACAATACGATACTTACTTCCTTAAAATTGACAATTGCAAATTTAAAAGTATGGTAAGGCCGGGAGATACACTGATTCTTAAAATGGAATTATCGGCTCCTATTCGTCGTGGTATTTGTGAAATGAAAGGCACTACTTATATTGGTAATAAAGTTTGTGCAGAGGCTGATTTGGTGGCACAGATTGTGAAAAGATAATCACATCCTTTGAGGCGGAAATTTGTATTTTATAAGAAATAATCTTTTTTATAGGATTGATTTATGCAGAGATAGAGTTTATAAATGGAGATGATCTGGCTTTTGCCAGAAGGTATATTATAGGTGAAGAAGAAATAAGAAGAATGAAGGCAACTGCCCTCGTTGATACTGGTTCCTATATGCTATTCATCAATGAAAACATACAGGAGCAACTACAATTACCTTTTTTAGAGAAAAGAAAAGGCCAAATGGCTGACGGAAGCATAAAGGAATATGAAGTAGTCGGTCCGGTAGAATTAAAGTTTAAAAACCGGAGAACAGTAATAAATGCTATGGTATTACCCGGAAATAATTAAGTGTTGCATGGGTCTATCCCAATGGAAGATATGGACGTTTTAATCCACCCATTAAGACAAGAATTAATTGTAAATCCGGAGCACCCCTATTTTGCCCAAATGAAGTTAAAATAACCGGATACAAATATTTTTCTAACATCGCTAAAATGCCCGCCGACCGGGCATTTTCTTTTACCGACAATAAGCCAAAATTGCTATAAAAAACGGCCTAAAAATCCGGGTTAGCCCACCTTATTTCAGTACATTTGTGAGTTATAATTTTTTCATTTTTCACAACAGTTTTTTACCATTTTTATGACCACAGAAGCTAAAGAAAAAGCAGCCGCAATATCGGCCGGTTACAGTGCCGATAGTATCCAGGTTTTAGAAGGTTTGGAAGCCGTTCGTAAACGTCCGGCGATGTATATTGGTGATATTGGAGTGAAAGGTTTACACCACCTGGTGTATGAAGTTGTTGACAACTCCATTGATGAAGCATTAGCTGGTTATTGCAAAAACATTCTTGTTACTATACACGAAGACAATTCCATTTCCGTAGAAGATGATGGCCGTGGTATTCCTACTGCCATGCACACTAAAGAAAAACGTTCTGCACTGGAAGTAGTAATGACGGTGCTACATGCAGGTGGTAAATTTGATAAAGGTTCTTACAAAGTTTCCGGTGGTTTGCATGGCGTGGGTGTTAGTTGTGTTAATGCATTAAGCAAATTACTCCAGGTAACTGTAAAC
>JAJAZO010000297.1 GCA_026785745.1 Chitinophagaceae bacterium
CAGCAAATCCATCCAAACCTTCTTTCATCTCTCCAGTTTCTGTAACGAGCAAGAAATTATTTTGTAAAAACTGTGCTGATTTGTCATCAATCTTAATCGCAGCAGCTACAGTAGTCTGTTGCTTTTCTTTTAGCCGGTAAATTGTTTTAGGAACTTTACCCAACTTAATAATTTCATCTGCTTCCAGTAATTGAATGATTGATTTATGAATCGCCTGCTTTGATACATGCAGCAAATCAATCATCTCTTTCACAGACAAGTCGTTACTTTCCTTTAGCAGCTTTAGTATCTTATCCTTTATCTTCATTTACCTGATTAATAAATAAAGATAGAGCAAAAAAGTTTACTATTTACTATTTACTGTCAATAGTAAACTTTTATAAATTAACTCGTTGAAAAACAAAGAATTTATTCGATCCTCAGCCGCCTGATACTCTCATTTTTCAGTTCGATAAATACATCCACTTTATCATCCGGAAAAATACCGGGAGCCTTCTCCGGCCACTCAACCAGGCATAGATAACCACTGTATAAAGCATCTTCCACACCGGTACGGATGGCTTCTTCTTCATCCTTCAGGCGATAGAGGTCAATATGAAACATCACTTTTTTTGTTCCTTCACTCCCGATTGTTATCGGGACATACTCATATTCATTGATAATAGAAAAGGTGGGGCTGCTTACTACGTCCTTCACTCCCTTTACATCACATAGTGCATGAATGAAAGTGGTTTTACCAGCACCCATCTGTCCATGAAAGGCAAAAACCATTTTACCTTCTGTGGCTTTCCAGAAAGCTTTTGCAACGTCGTTGATATTCTCAAGGGAAAAAATCCACTCCATGTCACAAATTTAAGCCAGATATACAACGATGTTGTAAACATATTCCCGTTGCCGTAAAAAAAGGCTTTCCTCTTTAAGTAATTTTACAAAATGGAAAAGGTTCAATGGAAAGTAGATGGAATGGATTGCACCACCTGTGCATTGAGCATTCACAAATACCTGGAAAAACAGGGTATGAAGAATGTAAAAGTGAATTTTGCGACTGGTGATGTGATTTTTGATGCAACAGAAAGTTTTGCAAAAGAAAAAATAAGTACCGGCATAGAAGGTTTGGGATATTCTGTAGTCAATGATAAGGAGAAGACACTCCTAACTCAAAACTCACAACTCAAAACTTTCCTGTCAACACATTTACAAAGATTCTGGTTCTGCCTTCCTCTTACTGCGTTGTTGATGCTGCACATGATTCCGGGTGTACATATTCATTGGCTGATGAATCATTGGGTGCAACTGGTACTTACTATTCCTGTTTATATAGTGGGCATGAGCTTCTTTGGCAAAAGTGCCTGGAAAAGTATTCGTAATGGTATGCCCAATATGAACGTATTGATAGCTATTGGTGCTACGGCAGCTTTCATTTATAGCTTGTATGGTTCATTGACAGGGCAGGCTGAACAATATATGTTTTATGAAACATCTGCTACAATTATTACGCTGGTTTTCCTCGGTAATTATTTAGAAGAGGCTTCCATTGCTTCCACCCAAAGAGAATTGAACAAATTGGCTAAATCACAAAAAGTGATGGCCAATATGATTGCATTTGATGATGAACATAAGGAACAGATTTTCCCGGTTGAAAATACCAGCCTGAGGGTCGGGGATTTAATACTGATAAAGAGTGGTGAGCAAGTTCCTATTGACTGTAAAATTTTGTGGGGTGATGTGCAGGTGAATGAAGCCATTGTAACCGGTGAAAGTGCTCCAGTACATAAAATTGCTAAAGACAAATTAATTGGCGGCAGTCTTATCAGCGATGGAACAGTAAAAGCACAAGTAACGGCTGTTGGAAATGATACGGTGCTATCCGGTATAATAAATATGGTAAAACAGGCCCAGGGAGAAAAACCTCCCGTGCAATTACTGGCAGATAAAATCAGTGCCATATTTATTCCTGTTGTATTGGGCATAGCGGTCCTCACACTAATTATAAACTGGGTAGTTCTAAAAGATTTTACTCCTTCATTAATGCGGAGCATTGCTGTGCTCGTAATTGCCTGCCCCTGCGCCATGGGATTTGCAACACCTGCTGCTATTGCAGTTGGATTGGGCCGTGCAGCAAAGACAGGAATCTTGTTTCGCAATGCAACAAGCCTTGAATTATTTAAAGACATTAAACAAGTAGTATTTGATAAAACGGGAACACTGACAACTGGAAAGTTTGAAATATCAAATTTCAAGTTTGAAATGGTGGAAGAGCCTGAATTTAAAAAGATTGCTTACAGTCTTGAAAAATATTCGAATCACCCGATTGCAAAATCTATCGCTATAAGTTGGAAAAGCAAAGAGGAGATACAATGGAAGAAGATAGAAGAGGTAAAAGGGTTTGGTATGAAAGCAGAAGATGCTGAAGGTAATACCTGGTGGGCTGGCTCATTTAAAGTAGCTGCAAAATTGACGGATGATGAAACACATAATGTTTACATCATTAAAAACGATACATTATTTGGATGGATTGATGTAAAAGATGAAGTAAGGCCGGAAGCAAAATCAGTAATTGATTATTTACACAGCAAAAACATTCAAACCATCTTACTCAGTGGCGACAGGCTGGCTATATGTAATCAACTTGCAGGTGAGTTAGGAATTGATACCGTGATTGCTGAACAAACACCGGAACAAAAATTAAATACGATAACAGAACTTAGTACCGTTGCCCCAACTGCCATGGTTGGTGATGGCATCAATGATGCTCCGGCGTTAGCAAAAGCAACTATTGGCATTTCAATGAATGATGCTTCACAGATAGCCGTGCAATCAGCCCAAGTAGTATTGATGAATCATGGCCTGAAAAATTTACCCACTGCATTGGGCCTGGGAAAACATACTTATATAACTATTAAACAAAATCTGTTCTGGGCTTTTGCCTACAATATTGTTGCTATCCCTGTTGCCGCATTAGGATTCCTTACCCCCACATTTGGTGCATTAGTAATGGGACTGAGTGATGTAGTGCTGGCCATAAATTCCGGCAGGCTATTTATAAAAAAAGTAACGTAGCCACACCCATTTTAACCAAACGAAATCATTTGTTTCAGTAATTAATTCTATTTTCATCGCCATTGAGTGAAGCGAATAATATGTCGGCAACTTTTCTTTGTAAAAAATTCAGGTTACTGATTACTGTGTGCCTGTTGCAGTTTAGCATTGCTGATGCCCAAACTAATTTATTGCTCAACGGAGGTTTTGAAGATGTAAATACCTGCACTGAATATAGTGCCGAATGTGGTGTGGAAGGATGGTTTTATCTGAAAGATGTAAAAGCCCAGATGCTGGACAATGAAACGAATACTAATCGTCTCGGCAGTAATTCATTTGGCATTTTTTATAATTGGTTAGGCTATACAGATTTCTCTCCTGTTATCGGAGCAATTCTTCCCTGTGCCTTACAAAAAGACAACCGCTATACCTTTAAAGGCATCATATCAGCAAAGCTGAATCCCAAATTAATTTTAAAAGCAGGTATTTGTGTTGGCGAAAAGTTTTATGTGCCCAAAAGATCCTTTTCAAAAAATATGCAGCCTGAACGAATTGAGTCAATAAAAAAAATACCGAATACCAATTTCTTTGAGTTTGAATATAGTTTCATTGCGACTGGGAAAGAAAAATACCTGACATTCGGCACTTATATACAAGAAGATACTGTAGGTGCAAAAAAGAAATTGATTGGCACACAAACTGTTTCATTGGTGTTGGATAACTTTCAATTGATTCCGCTAAACGAAAAAGAAACCCGTTGTCCTGATTTTGTCCTTAACAAAGAAGAGATTTACAACTATAATTTCCGGCACAAAGAAATGGACTACTCCCTTTTTGGCAGAGGTGAGCTGGCTATTGTATTTACAAATGAGGACAGCAATTCTATTACCCGGATAGAAGAGCCGCCGCCACCACCAATACCGCCAATAAAACCAGATACGTTGAAACTGGGTGATGTATTTTTTGATTTTAACAAAGCAAAGCTGAAACCCGAAGCAGTAAAAATGCTGGAAACGTTCTTTATCAAAAAAAACACTTCTACATCCATTGACAGTATGTATGTGGAGGGCCATACTGATTCAATTGGCAGTAACAGCCGCAATCTTGAATTAAGTTTTCAGCGTTGCGAAAGCATCCGGCAATGGCTGCTTCAAAATAATATTGTTACTTCCTCATCGATACAGGTGCACCCGTTTGGCAAGTCAAAACCTATTGTCAGCAACAGCACCCCGCAAGGCAGGGCGATGAACCGCCGGGTAGAAATGATTGTTTTCCGAAAACCTCAATAGTGGTGAATCGTCAGTCGTGAGGTGGTGCTTCAAAGCTCGTTAATTTTCTTAGTTTAGTAGAAATTTAGAAGTATGTTCTTAGAATTAGCACACACTAAACTTGATGTTTTTAAGGTAACGAAAGAATTTGTTCTGGTATGTTACAGAGAAACTAAAAAATTTCCGGCCGAAGATAAATTTGGAATGATTTCACAAATAAGAAGAGCCGCATTATCAGTACACCTGAATATTGCAGAAGGCTGCTCAAGAAAATCCCTGAATGAAAGAAAACGGTTTTATGAAATTGCCAGAGGTTCATTAATTGAAATTGATACCGCTATAGATATTGCAGTTAATCTGACATATATCAATAACGAAAAACTACAACCCTTGGGTAAACTCATGATCAGAGCTTTTCAACTAATCTCCAAAATGAATACCGCATAATTTGGGTATGACTCACGACTCACCACTCACCACTCATAGAATCCTCAAACAATACTGGGGTTTC
>JAJAZO010000298.1 GCA_026785745.1 Chitinophagaceae bacterium
ACTGTTACCTGTGGAAGGCCGGCATGGATATAATCAAACAACTTATTGGGTAGGGCTAAGTATTGATTCAATCCTTCTTTTTCAGGTACAGCTACTCCTATAAATGCTTTTTGCGAAATTTCTCTTAGCTTATCGGGGGATAACATTCCTTGTAACTCTACTTTCTCTTCCAATTTATAATCGCTGACAAGTTTTTTTAACTGTTCCATAAAATTGCCATCACCGCAAATAACCAGTTTACTATTTACCCATTGCATGGCGGGGATAAGGTATTCAAGCCCCCTTGCTTCGTTTACTGCTCCCTGGTACAGAATAAATCTTTCTGTTTGTTTATCATTTGTTAGTGGTTGCAATACCGGTACGTTACGGATAGTTTTATAATCAACATTATAACGGCGTTTAAATTCCTGTGCAATGCTTTCACTTACTGTATAGCCATGTTTGAATTTTGGAACAGCTCTTCTTTCAATTCTTGTCCATACTTTTTGAATAGCGGGGCGGCTAATTACTTCTTTCAGTTCTGTAAACAATTCATGGGCATCATAAATCCGGGGAATTCGTTTCCATCTTGAAATGCGAAGACAAGGGAGGATGGTGTCAAGGTCAATGGCACAAATGGCATCCATCTTCTTAAATAACAGAAAGAAGAACAACCGGATATTGTATTCGGCATAAAACCATTTTGTTTTATTGAACCAGCACCAGATTCTTTTTTGAGCAAATTTTTTTTCTGCAAGTGGGAGAGAGGAAGGTAGTTTTCGGCCTACTAATGTAACAACATACCCATTTTCTGCCAGTGAAGTGCATATTCGATGCATCCGCTGGTCGTAAGTAAGGTCGTTTGTGACGGTAAAATAGATTCGTTTCAAATAATTGGCCTTTAAAAAGAAAGGTTTTGCAAATATGCAAAACCTTAAACTTTTAAACTATTTATCTTATAAGTTCTTATTGCCCCATATTTACCCCTTCCATAGCACCACCATCTCCATTTTTCAGATTTTTACGTTTGAAAAGATTAGCATCAAATTTTCCAAATCTCCAGCTAAAGTTTAACCGTAATAATTGGGGGTCTCTGCGGCGAAAAACTTCCTGCGAAAAGAAAATTGATTCAGAAAAGATATTCTGTCTGCGGGTTCTGAAAATGTCGCTCACGTTTAAGGAAACAGAAGCCTGCTTGTTTTTCAGAAATTCATACCTTACACCAGCATCTACAAAATAGTTTGCTTTTGAAAATCCTTGTGCGGCACTTGATTGCCCAAACATACCACCACCTCCAAACATTCCTCCTCCACGGCCGCCGCCGCCTGCACCACCAGGAGGAAGTACAGTTTTCGACTGGTATTCTCCGGATAACTGAAGGGTGAAATTTTTAGGAAGTTTAAATGTGTTGTTCAATTTGGCAAACCAACTGGCAAACTGTTTCAGTTCTATCTGTGCCGGATCTTCGAAATTTATTTTTGAAGTGAAAAGATTGATATTGCTCGTTAAATCCCACCATTTTGCCAGTTTGTTTTTAGAAGTTAATTCCAGACCGGTTACATAGCTGCTGTTAGCATTAATATAGGTGTTTACAAGGGCATCGTCACCTGATAGTGGATTTAACTCTTTTACCTGAAGCCTGGAAATCAGGTTGTTGGTATTTTTATAGTATAAAGAAGCGATAAAATTATCTTTATTCTTATACGTCTTTTGATAGGATAGTTCCAGCGAATTTGTAAACTCAGGTCTTAAATCAGGATTTCCACGACTAATGTTTAGAAAATCGGAGAAATCAGTAAAAGGGAAAAGCTGAAAAAAGTTAGGGCGGTTAATTCTTCTCGAATAGTTTAATTGTACATCCTGCTCTTTTTTTAATTTCTGGGTTAGAAAAATACTTGGAAAAAGACTTATAGGAAATTTGATATTAAATACCTGGTTCTTATCCGGTAAATTTCCTTGATAATCGGAGCTTTCCAGGCGCAAACCTAATTGGTATCCAAAATCCTTTTGTTTATTTGAATAAGTAGTGTAAGCAGCATATACATTATCGGTATTATTATAATTCACCGATAAAGGTGATCTTAATACAGGAGTGCCGCTAATGTAATCAAAAAAATTATTTTTGGTATCTGACTTTCTGATTTGCAGCCGTACGCCCATTTCCAATTTTGATTTATCATTTATGGGCTTTGTATAATCTGACTGGATAGTTATATTGTTATTACTACCAGTGCCATTCTGTTTTTGCTTTGCAGAATTAATAAATGTATTTCCGGGAATTTTAAAATTGTCAGTAGTAATAATGTTTTCATTTTCGTTATTACTGCGATTATAATTAACATCTGCGGTTAACTCTTCTCCTTGTTTTGGAAAATTATGTTTAAAGCTGAATGAAAGACCGCTGTTGCTAAACATACTGTTGGTAGCCGAATTCCTTTTGTTTAAGCCTGATCTTAACGGTGTAAAAAAAGAATCAATTGCAATATCACTTTCAGAAATTGGTTTGAAGCGTCCTTTTACTAAATTACCAGACACCGAAATGGTATTTCTGTTATCGATAAAAAAATCAAAGCCTGTTCGTAGAAAAGCGAAATAGCCCTCGGAAACATTACGGTCTGATTGTTCGAGATAAGTAGCAGGTGTGCCAACTAAAGTGTTTCTATCTGTTGTTCCTGTACTAATCGACTTACGTTCATTGTAATTTGCGTTAAGAAAAAAATTCATTTTCTGCTGACGAAGGTTTATATCACCCCCCAATCCGATTTTTGCTCTTGAATCTATATTGGCACGAACACTTCCACTATAACCCACTTTTTTGTTTTTCTTTAATACCACATTTAAAATCCCTGCGGTACCACCGGACGCATCAAATTTAGCGGAGGGGTTAGTAATTATTTCAACACTTTCTATTGCGTCTGAAGGTATTTGTTCCAGCGTTAAAGTTGTAGGCCGCCCATCTACAAATATTTGCGGCGCATTGTTCCTCATTGTTACGTTTCCATCAAGGTCTACGTTTATTGATGGAATATTTCTCATTATGTCAACAGCAGTACCACCGGCAGAAACCAGGTTTTTGTCAACATTAAATATTTTTCTGTCAATTCCAAGTTGCAAACCTGGTTTACTCGATGTAACGGTTACATTATCCAGCATTTTTTCTTCAATTTCAACCTTCACATTACCAAGGTCCTTATCCAAAGCACCAATCATGGCACTCATATCCCCACCCATTTTTATATCGAAAGAAACAGTTTGCTCAAATGATTTATAACCAATTACTGTGATTTTTAATTTAGATTGACCAAATGCAGGTACATTTTCGAGGCTGAATTCACCATTTGTTTTTGTAAGCATCC